>JAQGKN010000345.1 GCA_028290085.1 Hyphomicrobiales bacterium | reverse complement strand
AGACCGGTGAGTTCAGCACACCGCTTTGCCAGGAACTCGCGTACCGGCTCGGGGATGTAATGAATCGCTGAATAGGTCGTTGTCCGCATAGCTCCCGTACCAAATTCGGGCCGTGCCCAGCACTGGTTCGGGCGAGGAACGACACCGAACAAACTGCCATGGAAGCTAGGCTCACGCGGTTAACGGCGGCTTAACCCTATCGTTCTGCACGAGGGTGCAGAAACGCAAAACGGCGGTGCCGAAGCACCGCCGTTCTCATTTCCAGCCTGAAAAGATCAGGGATTGTAAGCGCGCTCGCCGTGTTCGGCGACATCGAGGCCTTCACGCTCGGCATCGACCGAGACACGCAGACCAATGATGAGATCGACAACCTTGTAGAGGATCGCCGAACCGATACCCGACCAGCAGATCGTCAGAGCGACGGCCTTGAGCTGTGCGATCACCGCAGGGGCCATCTCGTAGGCGGAGATGACCATTTCACCAGGCTTAGTTTCGTAATCAGCAATACCGGTGCCGCCGAGAGCCTGATTGACCAGGATACCGGTGGAAATCGCGCCGATGATGCCGCCGACGCAATGGACGCCGAAGACGTCCAGCGAGTCGTCATACTTGAGCTTGTTCTTCACGATAGCGACGAAGAAGAAGCAGACCACACCGGCGACGAGGCCGAGGACGATCGAGCCCATCGGACCAGCGAAACCGGATGCCGGCGTCACAGCAACGAGACCGGCAACTGCACCGGAGACCATTCCGAGCAGCGACGGCTTGCCTTTGGCGCCCCATTCGGCGAACAGCCAGGCGAGCGATGCCGCGGCGGTTGCGACGAAGGTGTTCACGAAGGCCAGGGCCGTCGTGCCGTTGGCTTCAAGGTTGGAACCGGCGTTGAAGCCGAACCAGCCAACCCACAGAAGCGAAGCACCGATCATTGTCATGGTCAGCGAGTGGGGAGCCATCACCTCGCGGGGATAGCCGACGCGCTTGCCGAGCATCAGAGCGCCGACGAGACCGGCGATACCTGCATTGATGTGAACGACGGTGCCGCCTGCGAAATCCAGCGCGCCCCATTTAAAGACCAAGCCAGCGTCTGCCTTGACAGCTTCGAGGTTGGCCATAGCGGCAGTCTTCGCAGCTTCGTCCGTTGCAGCTGCAACAGCCTTGGCAGCATCACCGATAGCGTACGGGCCGCCCCAGTACCAAACCATGTTGGCGATCGGGAAATAGATCAGCGTGACCCAGAGCACGATGAAGAGCATCAGAGCCGAGAACTTGATGCGTTCGGCAAAGGCGCCGACGATCAGGGCCGGGGTGATGCAGGCGAACGTCATCTGGAACGCCATGTAGATGTATTCAGGAATGACGACGCCATTCGAGAATGTCGCTGCGGTCGAGTCGGGCGTGACGCCCATCAGGAACGCCTTGGACAGGCCACCGACATAGTCGTTCAGGCTGCCACCATTGGTAAACGCAAGCGAATAGCCGTAGGTGACCCAGATGATCGAAACGAGCGAGACGATCATGAACACCTGGCTCAGGACCGACAGCATGTTCTTGGTGCGGACGAGTCCGCCGTAGAACAGGGCGAGGCCGGGAATGGACATCATCAGGACCAAAAGGGTCGAGACCAACATCCAGGCCGTGTCACCCTTGTTGGGGACGGGGGCCACAGGCGCCTGCGCCAAAGCAGCGCTGGCGGATACCGCCAGGGAGATGCATCCAATGCCGGCTGCGCGGCTTATGGATTTGAGTAACGAGACGGATTTCATTTCTTACTCCTGGGAAGTCGAGCGGGGACGTCAGAGCGCGTCCGTGTCCTTCTCGCCGGTGCGGATGCGGATGGCCTGTTCGAGCGAACTGACGAAGATCTTGCCATCGCCGATCTGGCCGGTCCGGGCAGCGGAAACGATCGCTTCGACGACGCGGTCCGCCAGTTCGGAGGTGACGGCCACTTCGATCTTCAGCTTCGGCAGGAAGCTCACGGCATATTCGGCGCCGCGGTAGATTTCGGTGTGACCCTTCTGCCGACCGTAGCCCTTGACCTCGGTGACTGTGAGCCCGTGCACGCCGACGGCGGTGAGCGCATCGCGCACCTCGTCAAGCTTGAACGGCTTGATTATCGCCATCACAATTTTCATGTCGCTTTCCCTGCTTGGCCGTTGTGCCGGCGCCCCTTTTGCGACGCCCCATGCCGGCTTGGTTCTGGCCTAACCGCCTGTCGCAGGGACACGCGGCTATGCTGGCGCTAGACCAATCAAACTGCATGCCAAGTCGGTTTCCGGGGCTCGCGGACTGATTCTATGCGATTATCAGTCTGACTTATGGGTATGTGGCCCCGCTGGGGGCTAATCGACTAAAAATTATGCAATCGCATTGGGCCTTTCGCCTAAAAAATAGCGTCAGTCGTCAATTATGCCTGCGGACGCATCAGGCCTTCCTGCATCACCGACGCGATCAGGCGCCCGTCGCGCGAAAAAAGACTGCCGCGGCACAGCCCGCGTGCGCCACTCGCGTTCGGACTTTCCTGGTCATAGAGCATCCATTCGTCTGTCCGGAACGGTCGGTGAAACCAGAGTGCGTGGTCCAGGCTCGCAACCTGCATTGTACCGTCGAAAACCGATTTGCCATGGCTGACGAGGGCCGTATCCAAAAGCGTCATGTCCGAAAGGTAGGCGAGGACGGCGCGGTGGATCGCTGGATCGTCAGGGAGCCGCCCCGAGGCGCGCATCCAGATCTGCTGCGTCGCGCTTCGTGCGGTCCCCGCTGCGTCAGGCGCATAGCGACTGACATCGACCGGTCGAAATTCGATCGGCCTCTCGCGGTCGAAATAACGGCGTACGCCGTCTGGGATTTCATCGCCGAATGCCCGCTTGATTTCCTCCAACCCGGCCAGCGCCTCGGGAGGCGGAACGTCAGGCATTTTCAGGGCGTGTTCGAGTCCCTCCTCATCGACCTGAAAGGAAACTGACAGGACGAAGATCGTGCGGCCATGTTGAACCGCTGTGCAGCGCCGTGTTGCGAAGCTCCGGCCATCGCGAACGCGTTCAACTTCGTAGACGATGGGAATTGATGGATCGCCGGGTAGAAGAAAATAACAATGAAGAGAATGCGGGCTCCGACCATCTACCGTCCTGCTCGCTGCCACTAGAGCCTGCGAAATGACCAGCCCTCCAAAAACCCGCTGCCAGCCGACCTGGGGGCTGCGGCCTCGAAAGATATTGATCTCGATTTGCTCGAGGTCGAGGATGGAAATCAGTTCAGCGACGGCGTTCGACATGACTGGAGCCCGGTTTGTTGCCTCTTTCACGTGATCCACGCGATCCAGATCGTCAAGTCTGACGGGCCATCACCGATGACGCGTCCCGGCGACGCATGACCAGAACGGCCGCAGCATGCTAGATCTACCGTCTCAAGGCGTAGGGGACCGAACGTGCAGGATGTCATAATCGCGGGTGGCGGAATAGCGGGGCTTTCCCTCGCCGTCGCCCTGCGTAAGAGTTTTGGACGCGCGTTTCGCGTGCTCGTGGTTGACCCCGAATTCGGCGCGCGAAAATTGAACTGTCGTGCCTCTGCTCTGACGGCCGGTTCTCG
>JAQGKN010000338.1 GCA_028290085.1 Hyphomicrobiales bacterium | reverse complement strand
GGATGCGCCTTGGTGTCAGATGCGGTTCTTGGACAGTGCGTCGAAGGCCATCAACTGGCGGATCAGCGCTTCCATTTCCTTCAGGGGGACCTGGTTGGGGCCATCGGAAAAGGCATTCGCAGGATCGTCGTGCGTCTCGATGAAGACACCGGCGACGCCGACTGCCACCGCCGCGCGGGCGAGAACCGGCACGAATTCGCGCTGGCCGCCCGAGGACGTCCCCTGCCCGCCCGGTTGCTGCACCGAATGGGTCGCGTCGAAAATGACGGGGGCGCCAGTCTGCTCGGCCATGATGGGCAGCGAGCGCATGTCGGTGACCAGCGTGTTGTAACCGAAGCTCGCGCCGCGCTCGGTGACGAGGACATTGGCATTGCCCGCCCCCGTCAGCTTGGCTACGACATTCTTCATGTCCCAGGGAGCGAGAAACTGGCCCTTCTTGACGTTGACCGGCTTGCCCGTCTTGGCCGCGGCGATCAGGAGGTCGGTCTGGCGGCAGAGGAAGGCCGGGATCTGCAGGACATCGACGACTTCCGCCGCGATGGCGCATTGGTCGTTCTCGTGCACGTCCGTGATGACGGGCAGGCCGAAGCGCTCCTTGATCTCGGCAAAGATCGGCAACGCCTCGCGCAGGCCGAGGCCGCGGCGCCCCTCGAGCGAGGTGCGGTTGGCCTTGTCGAAGGAGCTTTTATAGACGAGCCCGATGCCCAGCTTCTGCGTGATTTCCTTCAGCGCCGCAGCCATGGTCAACGCGTGATCGCGGCTTTCCATTGCGCAGGGGCCGGCAATGAGTGCCAGAGGCAGGCGATTGCCGAACGTGACCGCGGCAGGCCCGGTCCCGATCGTGACTTCGGCTTTGGCATACATGGAACAACCTCGAACATCAGATGAGGCGCAGAGCGCTACAGAACACGCCCGCCGCTGGCAAGCCCGCACATGTGCCCAAGCTTCAGTCCGTCACGGCCTCGAAGGCCAGCGCGGCACCGAAGGCTGCTGAGGGCGGCACGACGAGACGGTTGCCAACGCGGGCGAAAGTGACGCCGCTCTCCTCGATCATGTCGGCCATCAAAGCGATGTCGCGCACCGCGATGCGGCAGACAGCCATGCGCGGCTCGCCAAGGCCCTCGCCCAATGCCGCCTCGCCGAACCGGTAGCGGAAGGCAACAGGGGTGAGAATTTCGATGGATTGCTCCACGGCGACTTCGATGTCGATACCCATGGAGGTCGCGAGCATTTCGCGCTGGCCGGTCAGCGCCGACATGAATTCCGCGTGGGCCGCGGGATTTTCGGCGACGATCACCACGCCCGCAACCGCCACGGCGCCGTTGGGATGCTGCTGCAGGGCAGGAGCGTAGAAATCCTCGGGACGATGGTGCTGGCAGGTGAAGAAGCCGATATGCGGGATCAGCGGCGAGCGGGCGAAGGCCAGCGTGAAGGCGACATGGCTCTCCGCCCCGTCAGCACGCTTGCCCTTGCGCTCGAAATGGAAGGGCTCGAAATCGCCGATACCCGCCGCCTTGAACTCGGCGCGCGTGGTGGGCGCGTCCTGCGTCTGCAGAGCGAGCAGCGAGAGCCCTTCGCCATGCTCCAGTTCGCTTGAGATGAAGCCGGCGAAGGAGAACGTGTGCGGATCGAGGTCGGCCGGCGTCTTGAAGCCCGGCCCCTTCGAGATCAGCTCGATGAAGTGTCCGGGAAACTGGACGATGTGGTTTTCCGTGCCCCACGGATGCTGGTTGCGGGTCCCCAGCGTGAAGCCGAGGCGGGTGTAGAAATCCGCTTGTGCCGCGAGATCGCGGGACGCATGGACAACATGGTCGATGGCGCGCGGCATGGCGATGATCCTGCGGTTTGAAGTCTATGCCATGAATAGAACAGGTTGTGCCTTTCGACAAACATGTTGCGCAGCAACCTGAGCGTTGCCGGTGTTGCTACAAGATTGCGTGCGGAATGAAGCGGGAGCCGTTGCCGGTGATGCGCGAACGATCTTCGCGAATGCCCATGCCGCAGGATTTTTCGCCCACGAGCCAGCTTCCGATCACCGGGAAGTTTCCGTCGAAATCCGGGAGGTCCACGAGCTTCTGGCGCATGTAACCCTCCGCGCCATAAGTTCCGCCGGTCTGTGCAAGGACGTTCTCGCCGTCGATCAACAGGATATTCGCGCCCTCACGCGACCAGAGCGGCTTGCGCGCAAAACGCGGGCCGGCATCCAGCTTGCGGTCATCCCTTTCAAAGAATGCTGGCAGAAGATTCGGGTGTCCCGGCGCGAACTCCCAGAGCAATGCGAGGATGCCCTTGCAGGACAGAAGCGCTTTCCACGCGGGCTCGAGCGCGCGGAGGTTCGCAAGTTGCGGCGCTCGTCCGAAGTCTTCCACGAACATCCATTCCCATGGATAGAGCTTGAACAGCCGCTCGATGGTCGTGAACGACCGGTCGCAAACCACATTGCCGCGCAAGCCTATGTCGGCCACATCCATCAGGCAGACGTCGTGCCCCGCCTGCCGCGCGCAATCGGCCAGATAGTCGGTCGTGAGAACGTCTTCGCGCGTGTCCATGCTCGCAAAATGTATGCGGCCACGGCCGATCTCTCGCCATCGCTCGATGAGGCGCTCGTGGATCGAGTTGAATTGATCGGCGTGGCGCGGCAGGTGCCCGGCGTCTTGCTGTTCCTCGAGCCAATACCATTGAAACACGGCGGCTTCGAACAAAGCTGTCGGGGTGTCGGCATTGTATTCGAGGAGTTTCGGGGCGCTCTTGCCGTCGTAGGCAAAATCGAATCGGCCATAGAGCGAGGGATCGCCGCGCCGGAAGCTTGCGGCGATCATGTCGCGTGCGTGAGCGGGAATAGCGAGCCGTTCATAGGTCTGCTCGTCGCCGATGATGCGTCCGACGACATCAAGGCACAGAGCACCCAGTTCTTGCGTCGCGTGCTCGATATCGTCTTCGACCTGCGCGAGCGAAAACGTGTAGCAGGCGGTCTCGTCCCAATACGGCAGCCCATCATTGGTATGGAAATCGAAACCGAGCGCGTCCGCGCGGCTCTGCCAGTCCGGACGTTGCGTGATCGCCCTGCGCTGCATGACCTTCTTTCAACCGCCCGAAAATCCGTGGAAAGCGCCCATTCGACCAAATCCGCCAAAGAACGAATGAGCCGATGAGGGTTCCGAGCGGGCAAAACTGCCCCCTGAGCCCGAGCCGCCGCCAGAGCCGGCAATTCCAAGGGTTGTCGATGTGCGCGAGGACGTGGGGCAGAAACGCGGCATGTTGCCTGAAGCATCCGGGTTGCAGCGGCGCGATTGGACGTAGGCCCCTGTCCCGACGAGCGTAACGCTTGCGCCGACACACAGGATGAAAACGAGGTCAGATCGCTTCACGACAGCTCCTCAGGAACTCATGCAGGCGGCATTCAGGATGCCCGCGCTGATCGAAACACAGCCGACCCATATCGCGCCCGTGATGTCATCCTGGGCGATCATCTTGCCGAGAGCGGGGAGCGCGAGGCGCGCGAGATAGAACGCCAGGAGTTGCGTCAGAAGGGCGACGACGCCCCAGACCATGACATCCACCAGGCTGGCCGAGTGAAAGATTGCACTTGCCAGCGGGATGGCGAAGCCGACGAGGCTCGCGCCTGTGGCCAGCGCCGCTGACCTGTTCCCAGACCGCATCAACTCGATCTCGGGGTTCGGCGTTATGGCCGTGTAGGCGCGGACGAACAGCATGCAGAGCACCGCCGCTGTCGCCAGATACATGATGAAGGCGGGCAGGCCGTTGATGGACGTCAGAAGCATCGAATCCCCCACTGGCCGAAGCTAAGCTTCGACCAGGGGACCGTCAAATCCGTCTGCCAGCTCAGACCAACCGGCTCTGCGCCTTGGCGGCTGCAATGAAGCTCGCGAAAAGCGGATGCGGCTCGAAGGGGCGTGACTTCAGCTCAGGATGATATTGCACGCCGATGAACCACGGGTGGTCGGCGAGTTCGATTGTCTCGGGCAACAGGCCATCGGGTGAGAGACCTGCGAACACCATGCCGTTCGCTTCCAGCTTCTCGCGATAGGCCGTATTGACCTCGTAGCGATGGCGGTGGCGCTCGGAGATTTCCGTCGAGCCGTAAATGTCTGCGATGCGCGAACCGACTTTGAGCTTCGCATCGAAGGCACCGAGACGCATCGTACCGCCGAGATCGCCGCCGGACGCACGCTTCTCGAGTTCGTTGCCGCGCATCCATTCGGTCATCAGACCGACGATGGGATTCTTGCAAGGACCGAATTCGGTAGAATTGGCATCTTCAATACCTGCGAGCGAGCGCGCGGCCTCGATGACGGCCATCTGCATGCCAAAGCAAATTCCGAAATACGGCACCTTGTGTTCCCGGGCGAAGCGAGCCGCCTGGATCTTGCCCTCGGCGCCGCGCTGGCCGAAGCCGCCGGGCACCATGATGCCGTGCACGTGCTCGAGATGGGGCGCGACGTCGCCGCCTTCGAATATCTCCGACTCGATCCAGTCGAGCTTCACCTTGACCAGATTGGCGATGCCGCCATGGGCCAGCGCTTCGATCAGCGACTTATAGGCGTCCTTGAGCTCGGTATATTTGCCCACCACCGCGATGGTGACCTCGCCTTCGGGATTGTGGATGCGATTGGCCACCGCGTTCCATCGGCTCATGTCGGGCTTGGGCGCCGGTTCGATGCCGAAGGCCGCGATGACTTCGCGGTCGAGACCGGCCTCGTGATAGGCGCGCGGCACGTCGTAGATCGAGCCGACGTCGCGCGCTTCGATCACGGCGCTCTCACGCACGTTGCAGAACAGCGCGAGCTTGCGGCGCTCATCCTTCGGGATCTCGCGATCGGAGCGGCAGAGCAGGATATCGGGCTGGATGCCGATGGAGCGCAGCTCCTTCACGGAATGCTGCGTCGGCTTTGTCTTCAGCTCGCC
>JAQGKN010000315.1 GCA_028290085.1 Hyphomicrobiales bacterium | reverse complement strand
GAAACGCCTGCGTATTAATCTCGAGGGCAGGCTTGATACGCACGTTGGCGCTAAGGACGTGGCGCTCGCGATTATCGCGCGCATTGGTGTTTCTGGTGGGCGCGGTTATGCGATTGAATTCGCCGGGACAGTTGCGCGAGCCATGTCGATCGAGTCACGGCTGACACTGTGCAATCTCACTATTGAAATGGGTTCACGCTCCGGTTTCGTCGCGCCGGACGAGACAACATTCAGCTGGCTCGCGGGCCGCCCTTGGGCGCCGGAAGGGCTGGAATGGGATCGCGCGCTTGCGCATTGGCGCAGACTTCGCAGCGATGACGATGCGCTCTTCGATCATGTGGTCAGCATCGACTGCACGGGGTTGGGGCCGCAGATCACCTGGGGGACAGAGCCGAGCCAGACGATCTCTATCGGCGGATCGGTGCCGACGCCTGCGATCGTCGAGCCGGAGCGGCGCGCTGCGCTGAGCAAGGCCCTTGACTATATGGGGCTGGAGCCGGGCATGTCGCTCGAAGGTCTTCCGGTCGGTCGCGTGTTTATTGGTTCGTGTACAAACAGCCGTTTGCCGGATCTTGAGATTGCAGCCGGGATTGCACGCGGCCGTAAGGTGGCTCCGGGCGTGGTGGCCTTGGTTGTGCCGGGATCGAGCAGTGTAAAGCGAGAGGCCGAAGCACTCGGACTCGATCGTGTGTTCCGCGATGCCGGCTTCATGTGGGGCGAGTCGGGATGTTCCATGTGCGCGGGCACGAATGGCGACGTCGGCGAACCTGGCGAGCGTTGCCTTTCGACGACAAACCGTAATTTCGAGAATAGGCAAGGCCGGGGTGTGCGCACGCATCTGGTCGGGCCCGCGCTCGCAGCTGCTGCGGCGGTAACGGGTTGCATCACTGATGTCCGCAAATTGCAGGGATTCTCCTGATGCAGCCTCTCGTTCACGTTGCCGGTGTTGCTGTTCCCATGATCGAGGACGACGTCAACACGGATCAGATGGCGCCGCTGCAACTCGCGCGTGGGCTGAAGCCCGATTATGCGGATCTTCTGTTCAAGCGGCAGAGGCGGCACGCAAATGGCACGCTCGTGCCCGGTCACGTGCTCAACCAGCCGCAATTCGCGGCGCCCTCCATTCTCGTGGCGGGTGAGAATTTTGGGTGTGGATCGTCGCGCGAATCCGCTGTCTGGTGTCTGGCTGCGATCGGCTTACGCTGTATCGTCGCGCGATCCATCGCGGATATCTTTCGCGAGAACTGTTTGCAGAACGGTATGCTGCCGATCGAGCTGGATGGGCCTGAGATGGACGCGCTTCAGCAAAGCGTCGTCGCAACGGATGGCTCCGCCTCCTTCCATGTCGATCTCGAAGCGCAAAGCATCCGCGCGCCGGACGGGCGCGAATATGCCTTTGTCATCTCGGCGTCGGACAAGTTGCGCCTTCTCGAAGGGCTCGACGAGATCGGGCTGACGATGAAGCACGAGGCTGAGATCCGCGCGTGGGAAGCGAAGGCCGCTGTGGACATGCCGTGGCTGCAGCATGCGCGCGACCGACGTGCGTGAGACGGATGCTCGTCAGGCCTGCAAGAATTGCCGCAGCTCGCGCATGGAGCCTAGCGTTTCTAAATTCGCGACCGCGCTGACCAGTCCGCGTGCACGTGCGTCTCCGATGATCGGCGAGACGAGATCGATGGCCTTGGCTTCGATCTCCGCCGCGTCCATCGGATTGTCCGGCGTGCCTCGTACGGCTCTGGCGTGGTGACGCCAAGTGCCGCTCGTGGTCTCTATTTCGACGATGGCCTGGCGCGCGGGGATGGCTGCCGTGAGCTCGGCACTCGGCAGTAGCGTGATGTGCGTGCGCAGCGCGCGTACGGCGGGGTCATTCATGCGGGCGTAATCATGCGCGCTCTCGAAGATGATACCGCCGTCCAGTATTGCGATGGCGCAGAGATGTTGCGCGCAGATATCTGGCATAGTGCGATCATCGACGATGTGGATGCGGTCGTCGGGCATTGTGATGGTGACCGCGCGGACGTCGGCCGCTTGGATGACGTGTTCGCTGACTAGAAGCGTCGTCGCATCGAGGATGGATTGGATGGGCGAGCCCACGCACCATTTCTTGATGCTCGCATTCATGATCTCGTAGCGGTGACCAAGCTCTTCAATCAGCAGAGCCGGGTTTGAATCCTCGCCGAAGGCGGTGAAGAGATTGTGCTTGCCCGAGAAGGGGTCGTCGACGGCCGAGAAGCCGGCGTCCACCATCAGCGATGCCGCGACGCCGTTGCGCGCGCCCATGCCGCCGAAGTCAAAGGCTTTCTCCACGTGATGCGTATCGCGTTGCCAGAAGGGGATGCCGGAGGCCTGTTGTGACGTGTAGGAGAGCACGTAGCGCACACGCTGCTCGTCGAAACGCAGCAAGGCGGCCCCGGCGGCTGCGGCCCCGAAGGCGGGCGCGAGACTGTGCGTGCTGTGCTTCGCAGTATCGGGACGCAGATAACCCAGAGACATGGTGAGGCGTGCGCCAACGTCGTAACCAAGTGCGACGGCTTTCAGGAAATCAAGCCCGCCG
>JAQGKN010000296.1 GCA_028290085.1 Hyphomicrobiales bacterium | reverse complement strand
TCGACCGCCCGCTGAACCGCTTGCCGCGCCACGTGCCACGCCCCAAGGCCACGCCGATCTACGCTGGCAAAAACATGTTCATCTACCGCCTCGGCACCCCAGCTCCGCGCGCCTATCTCGCAATGCAAGTGAAGCCCGTGGACAAGGAAACCGTGCTGGAAGACAGCGCCCTGCCCGATTTCAACCGGGCACGCGAAGTGCTGATCGACGACGACAGCATGGGCGACCTGCGCGAAGTTTATTCCCTCGCGGATGCCGATGCCGTCCCGCCGTCCAAGGTGAACATCCGCGCGCATGAGAGCAGCCGGGTCGCTATCGACGTGGACAGTGAACGTGCCGGCGTGCTCGTTTTGCACGATCTCTATTATCCGGGCTGGCAGGTTCGCGTGGATGGCGAGGTTAAACCGGTGCTGCGCGCCAATCTGCTCTTCAGGGGCGTGGAGTTGCCCGCCGGACACCACGAGGTGGTCTTCGAGTTCAAGCCATTCGCCGTCGCAAATTTGACCTCTATCGTCGCGCATATGCTGAGCCACGACGAAGAGTGACGGGTCGCGCGTGTCGCGTTGACCCGCGACCCGCTTTGCGGCAAGGACTGACACCATGAGATCGTCCGCACTTCCCGCCGTTCTGGCCCTGATTGCCGCGATCGGCCTGCCTCTGCCGAGCCGCGCGCAGACAACGCCTGGCGCCGGACCACAAGGGCAATCCACGCAGACGCCGCTGAGCCAGGATCCGGGTGGCGCCTATACCCCGCCCGCAACCCCAGGACCTGAAGCCGGCAAGGGCAAGCTCTTTCTCTCCGCGATCTTCGGTGGCACGTCCCAAGCGCTCGTCAGTGGCGTGCATTGGCGCATTTATCAGGATCGCGCCGACGGCAGCGGCAACTTCCCGCTGGTGGCGGAATCGAGCGAGACAGCTCCGGCCATCACGTTGCCCGATGGCGATTACATGGTGCATGCGGCCTATGGACTGGCGGCGGTCACCCGTCGCGTGACCGTCAACGGCAACATGGTGTCCGAGCGCATCCCCCTCAATGCGGGCGCGCTGAAGATCATCGGCATGCTCGGCGACACGCCGATCCCCGCCAATCGCCTGACACTTGCCGTCTATGTGCCCGAGCGCGGCGGTTCGGAAGCCAAGCTCGTCGCCCCCAATGCCAAGCCCGGCGAAATGATTCGCCTGCCCGAGGGCAATTACCGCATCGTCTCGACCTATCTCGACAATAATGTGCCAGCCTCCGCGCCCGCCCATGCCGGCACGCCGGCCAATGCCACAAACTCTGTCGTCAACGCGGAAGTGCGGATCGAGTCCGGCAAGCTGACCGAGACCACTGTGCGCCACCGCGCCTCGGTCGTGACCCTGAAACTCGTCAACACGCCGGGCGGCGAAGCGCTGGCCAATACGAGCTTCACCGTGCTGACACCAGGTGGCGACGTGATCCGCGAAATGATTGGCGCCTTCCCGAGCCTCGTTCTTGCGGAAGGCGAATATTTCGTCATCGCGCGCCGCGACGGGCAAACGCATCAGGCCACATTCACCGTTCAATCCAACCTCGATCGCGAGATCGAAGTCCCGGCCAAATAGCAGGATTTCCGCCATGCAGACCTTCTTCGTCGAGATCAAATGCGCGCTGGGCCGGACCTACGAAGTCGCAAGCGCGCTGGCCGAAACCGAGATTGCCTCGGAGATCTATTCGATCGCGGGCAACTACGACATTCTGGCGAAGTTTTATGTGTCGAAGGAAACCGACATCGGCCATTTCGTCGGCGAAAAGGTTCAGGTGCTGCCCGGCATCGTGGATACGCGCACGATCATTACGTTCAAGGCGTTTTGAGGCAGGGCGTTTTCTTTTGGTGTTTGCACGAAACGTCTTGCCGTCGTTGCGAGGAGCGCAGCGACGCGGCAATCCAGAAGTCGCAGGCCCGCACGGATTGCTTCGCTGCGCTCGCAATGACGGCAACAAGAGCAGTGCCCGTATTCCTACCCCACCTTGCGGCGCTGCGGCTTTGATGCGGCCTCAGCAACGGCGGTCTGCAACGCAACAAAACAGCCCGGCATCGGCACAAATCCCGTTGCCGCCATTGCGAGCGCAGCGAAGCAATCCAGACGTGCCGTCGGAAAGGTCATTCGCTTGACGACTGATCTTCCCCAGTGCCCTTCGGCGGCACCAAAACAAAGCGCATCGGCACCAGTGTGGAAAAATCGTACTCACAGAGATTGGCTGTCTCGACGAAGTGCTCGGCCTCTTCATCGGTCAGCAAAATAGGAAACGGCTTCAATTTCTCAGAAAAATCCGTCATCACGACCCACCAGAAAATGAAAAATTGCGTCCGCCCAAAATATCAATCACCCATATTAAGCGCTAATACCCAATAAAAAAAAGGCGCAGCCGATCTGGCCGCGCCTTTGGTCACAAAAATCTCGAACTGCGTGCGCCCCTACCCCGCCCGCTGCACATCCGGCGCAACAGCCTCGGCAGCGAGGCTCGACAGCGCCTCTTCCAGCGACATGGAAGTCTGCGCGGGCGAGCCGAGCCTACGGATCGACACTGTCTGTTCCGCCGCTTCCTTCTTGCCCACGACGATCAGCACCGGCACCTTGGCGAGCGAGTGTTCGCGCACCTTGTAGGTGATCTTCTCGTTGCGCAGATCGCCCTCGACCTTGAGCCCGCGCTTGCGCGCTGCGGCAACCACATCGAGCGCGTAATCGTCGGCTTCCTGCGTGATCGTGCAGACCACGACCTGCAGGGGCGACAGCCACAGCGGCAGATGTCCCGCGTGATGCTCGATCAGGATGCCGGTGAAGCGTTCCAGCGAACCGAACATTGCGCGGTGGATCATCACCGGCGTCTTCTTCTCGCTGTCGGAGCCTATGTAGAACGCGCCGAACAGCGAGGGCATGTTGAAGTCGACCTGCGTCGTGCCGCATTGCCATTCGCGGCCGATGGCGTCACGCAGCGTGTATTCGAGTTTCGGGCCGTAAAATGCGCCCTCGCCCGGATTGATGCCGGTCTTGATGCCGCTCGCGCCGACCTGTTCGAGCACGCGCATCAGCGCCGCCTCGGCCTTGTCCCAGACCGCATCGGAACCGACGCGCTTTTCAGGCCTTGTCGAGAGCTTCAGAACGATGTCGGTGAACCCGAAATCCGCGTAGATCGACATGATCAGATCGTTGATCTCGATGGCCTCGGCCATGATCTGCTCTTCGGTGCAGAAGATGTGAGCATCGTCCTGCGTGAAGGCTCGCACGCGCATGATGCCGTGCAACGCGCCGGACGGCTCGTAGCGATGCACAATGCCGAACTCAGCGATCTTCAGCGGCAGGTCGCGGTAGGACTTCAGCCCGTTCTTGAAAATCTGCACGTGGCCCGGGCAGTTCATCGGCTTCAGCGCGAAGACGCGGTCGTCCTCGGTCTGCGTGATGAACATGTTTTCGCGATACGTCTGCCAATGGCCCGACGTCTCCCACAGCGCGCGGTCGAGAATCTGCGGCGTGTTGACCTCGATGTAGCCGGCGTCCTGCTGGCGGCGGCGCATATAGGAGATGAGCGTCTGGAACAAAGTCCAGCCCTTGGCATGCCAGAAGACAGTGCCCGGACCTTCTTCCTGGAAGTGGAAGAGATCCATCTCGCGGCCGAGCTTGCGATGGTCGCGGCGCTCTGACTCTTCGAGCTGCTTCAGATAAGCGTCGAGATCTTCCTGCTTGGCAAAAGCCGTCGCATAGATGCGCGACAGCATCGGCTTGGTGGAATCGCCGCGCCAGTAAGCGCCCGCCACTTTCATCAGCTTGAAAGCCGTGCCGATCTTGCCTGTCGAGGTCATGTGCGGACCGCGGCAGAGATCGAGCCAGTCGCCCTGCTTGTAGATTTTCAGGTCCTGATCGGCCGGAATCATCTCGACCAGCTCGACCTTGAAGGCCTCGCCTGCCTTTTCGAAATGCGAGATGGCCTGATCGCGCGTCCATACTTCGCGCACGAAGGGTTTGTCGCGCCCGATGATCTCACGCATCTTCTTTTCGATGGCTTCGAAATCGTCCGGCGTGAACGGCTCATTGCGGAAGAAGTCGTAATAGAAGCCGTTTTCGATCACCGGACCGATGGTCACCTGCGTGCCCGGATAGAGCGTCTGCACGGCCTCGGCCAGCACATGGGCGGCATCGTGGCGGATGAGCTCGAGCGCGCGCGGATCGTCGCGATTGACGAAGTCGATCTTCGCATCCTGCGTAATCGGTTCGGCGAGGTCAGTCACGATGCCATCGAGCGCCATCGCGACCGTGCGCTTGGCGAGAAAGGGCGAAATAGATTTGGCGATGTCGAGGCCGGATGTGCCGGCGGGGAACTGACGCTGCGCGCCGTCCGGGAAGGTGACGGAAATCATGTCTTCTCCTCTGTGCTCACTCGCCGATACCAATCGGCGTAAGCGTTTGCGTGAGGCGGGTATAGCAAGCCCCACGACGGGTGCAAGGGGGCGCCCCTCGCCCGCGTAGCCCCCGCCTTCTGTTCCGCCATGCAGAACGATGTGCCGCAAATTCACGCAGTTGACTGAATTTGGGCCATTTTGTCTTGACCTGAAAGCGCGCGGGTCATACGTCGCGGCAACTTATCGCACGTGGCGCATAGTCTTGGCGCCCTAAGGAGATCAACTGATGAAGCGTTCACTGGTGGCCGTGACGGCCGTGCTCGCGCTGGCTGGCTCGAACTTCAGCGCGCAGGCTCAGCAATCTGTCGAGTCGTTTTACAAGGGTAAAACTATCGAGGTGCTGATCGGCTATTCCGCCGGTGGCGGCTACGACACTTTCGCCCGTCTCGTCGGCCGCTTTATCGGCAAGCATATTCCCGGCAACCCGACGGTCGTGCCCCGCAACATGCCCGGCGGCGGTGGACGCGTCGTCAGCGGCTACATGTTCCGCATCGCGCCCAAGGACGGCACGGTTCTGGCGACCGCCGATCAGTCCCTGACGCTGCAGCAGGCGCTCGGCGACAAGACCATCCCGTTCGACAACAACAAGTTCAACTGGATCGGCAACCCCGCCGACGACAACAACACCCTCGTCACCACCGCGCCTTCGAACATCAAGACCGTGGAAGACGCGACCAAGCAGGAAGTGGCCCTCGCGGCGACCGGCGCCAACACGACTTCGGAACAATATCCGAAGGTCATGAACGCGATGGTCGGCACCAAGTTCAAGATCGTGAACGGCTACCCGGGCGGCAATGACGCGACGCTGGCCATGGAACGCAACGAGGTCGCCGGCCGTGGTTCGAACAGCTGGGCCACCTGGAAGTTCACGCGTCCCGACTGGATTGCGCAGAAGAAGCTCAACATCCTCGTCCAGATCGGCCTGAAGAAGGCGCCTGACCTTCAGGACGTGCCGCTGCTCATCGACCTCGCCAAGAACGATCAGGATCGCGCGGCCCTGCGCCTCCTGTCGGCGCCCGTCGCCATCGGCCGTCCGCTCTTCACGACGCCCGACGTCCCCGCCGAACGCGTGAAGGCTTTGCGCGATGCCTTCGACGCCACCATGAAAGATCCGGAATTCCTGGCCGCGGCCAAGCTGGAAAACCTCGAGATCAATCCTGTCGGCGGTGAAGAACTCCAGAAGATCGTGGCAGACATCGTCTCCACCCCGAAGGACGTTGTCGAACGCCTCGTTTCCATCGTCGGCAACGGCGCCTGATCTCATGTCCCTCGCGCCCTGGCCCGATCCGGGGCGCGATGGTCTTCTTCGAGCCGCCCTGCTTGAAGCCGCCACGCATGGGGCTTGTTTCCGCTCCATCGAGCAGCGAGTGTAGCGTCCATGATCGCTCTCGCCCGCGACGGAATGAATGGACTTCGCCTTGTCCTCGCAGGTCTGGCAGCGGTGATCGTCGGCCTGCTGGTCTGGCGTGGCGGCGGCGAGCGGCAACCCGGCCCCATGGCATCGCTGTCAGTTTTGGCGCCGGGCGCAACCTCCCTGCCCGCGGGCGACGCCGCCCGTCCCGCCATCGAGCGGACATTGGCGCAAGCCACGGAATACGCAGCCGTCATCGATCGGATGCAGCAGAGTTTCCCTGCCGATTACGAGCGTCTCCTGATCGAATTCGCGGACCGTGCCAGACAGGACGGCCGGATCGAGAGCGCGGATTATTATCTCTCGGAAATGACGCGCGGCCTGCGCCAGCGGCGTGGAATCCTGGCTGCGCGCTCCAGCCCCACCGCCCTGGCACACATTTTCGATATGCAGGCTCAGATGCTGGGCGCCTTGTCTCAAGCTAACCCGAAACTCTGCGTGGATTTTCTCTACGGCAATGTCAGCCCGGGCTTTTATGACTTCGCAGGAAAGCATCGCGCGCTCGTCGCCTCGATGGCGCTGGCGGCGGTGGATGCCGTCACGGACGGCCGCCAGCAGAAAATCGATCGCCGCGCGCCGACGACAGCCGATTTCGATCTACTGGAAAGCGAGCTCACGCGTCGCGGCCTGTCGCGAACCGAAATCGACGCCCTGCTCGACGGGCGAACCCCGGAGCAAGCGGTACCTGACGCGCGCATGTGCCAGGCCGGACGGCTCTACATCGAGGCGCTGCAAACATTGCCGGACGAATCGCGCTCGCGCATCCAAGCCCTCGCAGTGGAGTTGATGGCCCGGTCGTAATTGGGCCGGTCACGCGCCACTGGGCCCGCCCGCCTTGTGCTCACCACAGCGATGCCCCGCGCGCCAAAAACCATAGCGCCACGGCGTGAGTGTTCCAGCTGCGGCAGGCACATGTTCGGGCACGGGATCATAGCCCGACGTTCCCCAGGGAGTGCAGCGGCAGATACGCGCGAACCCCATCCAGCCGCCGGCCCAGAGTCCGTGCAACTGAATGGCCTCGTCGGTGAAGGATGAGCAGGTCGGCAAATGCCTGCACTGCCGCCCGACCAGCGACGACAGTGTCAGCTGATAGGTGCGGATGGCAAAATGTGCCGCCACGCGCGGCCAACGCCCGATGGATATTGAGCGCATCCTCAGCCTGCTGCAGCCGAGGGCTTCGCCTTGTCCGCCTCGATCTGGTCGAGCGCCGAAACGACGGCATCAAACGTCAGCAATGTGGAGGCATGTCGCGCCTTATAGTCGCGGACGGGTTCCAGCACCGCCACATCGGCCCATTTGCCTTTCGGCGGCTCGCCATTTTCCTTCAGCATCCGCCGCACATGCTCGCGCAACTCTCGCAGCTCGCCAGGCGTCGCACCTAAGATGTTGCGCGCCATGATGGAGGACGACGCCTGCCCCAGGGCACAGGCCTTCACGTCATGAGCGAAGTCCGAAACCTTCCCATCATCCATCGAAAGATCGATCGTGACGGTAGATCCGCAGAGTTTCGAATGCGCGGTTGCCGTCGCATCCGGGTGCTCGAGGCGCCCGAGCCGGGGAATTTCACCCGCCAGTTCGAGAATGCGGCGGTTGTAGATATCGTTCAACATGGCAATAACCTGACACGGCGGGACCAGTCCCTTATATAGGGGCTCCGTCGCTCTGACGAGGCATGCCGCTTCCCGCGACATATGGACAGGTCGATTCGAAAAGGCGTATCCGACACTGGTCCAAGGCAGAAGCAGCGCCGTAACAGCATCGTTCGCAACTCTCTCAGGAGGCACCACATGGATGCCGTGGTTAAGACCTTGTCGTCTCGTTTGGCACAGCCTGCGCTGGATCGTCCCGCCCCGCCTCGTCCGAGCCGCGAGGAAGCCGAGGCCGCGGTACGCGTTCTCCTGCGCTGGGCTGGTGACAATCCGGAACGGGAAGGCCTGCTCGACACACCAAAACGCGTCGTCAAAGCCTACGAGGAACTGTTTGCCGGTTATTCGCAGGATGCTGGTCAGCTGCTCGAGCGCGTCTTCGAAGACGTGCAGGGCTATGACGACATGGTGCTGGTACGCGACATCCCCTTCGCCTCGCATTGCGAGCACCACATGGTGCCCTTCATCGGCAAGGCGCACATCGCCTACTACCCCTCCGAAGGTGTCGTTGGCCTTTCCAAGCTCGCCCGCGTCGTCGAAGCTTTTGCGCGGCGTCTCCAGACGCAAGAAACGATGACGGCGCAGATCACGGACGCCATCGACACGGCTCTCAAACCGCGCGGCATCGCTGTGATGATCGAGGCGGAGCACATGTGCATGTCCATTCGCGGCGTCCAGAAGCAGGGCGCCTCGACGGTGACGTCGCAATTCACGGGCGTTTTCCGCGACGATCCAACTGAGCAGGTTCGATTCTACACGATGTTGCGCGGCTTCAAGTAGGCTCGGCATCCCTGCGCAACAGCTGTTTGCGCGTAGCGGTAGCCATCTCTAATGTGCCCCCGGACCGCCCGGGGGCACATCGATCATGACGAATTTCGCCGACCACATCGTTGCCCACGGACTGCACCAGCCCGGCAAGGCGGCGATCATCCTTCGGGACCGGCTCGTCACCTACGGCATGTTGTTACAGGGCGTCCTGTCCGCGCAGCAAAAGATCAAGGCGCGCGGCATCGCCGGGCCGTTGTTGGCTGCAATCGTGATCGACAATCCCGTCCGCCATCTCATCATGGCGCTGGCGCTGGCGCGGCTCGGCATTGCCGCGACTTCTCTGACAGAGCATCAGCTGGAAAAGATCCCGGACATCGGCATCTCCGTCTATTTCTGCGATAATCTTTATCACCGCGCGCTGAGCGAAAAAAATGCCGTCCTCGTGACACCCGACTGGTTTGCGACGACAGGCCTGGCGCTGGACGACGCGCCCGGTTTCCCCGATGACGACCACGCGTGCCGCATTTCCTTCTCGTCGGGAACGACCGGCATTCCCAAGGCGATTGCGATGCCTGCGGGCGGACTCACGACACAACTCACCAACCGCATGCTGATCTCGCAGCTCGTGACCTGGGATCGACTGCTGACCATGACCGGAATGTCGAGCGACAGCGGCTTGCGCACGGCGTTCATGACGCTCTGGATGGGACATACTCTTCTGCTGCCATCATCGGCGCAGGAAGCGCTTCAACTGATCTCTGTCTATGGCGTGGAGTTCATTGCGTGCTCAACGCAGCAGTTGCGCGTAATGCTGGAATGTCAGGCCGAACAGCGCTTTTCCTGCGACTCGGTGAAGCTTGTGCGCGTCGGCGGCAGTGCCGTTCCGCCGCGTCTCGTGCAGGAAGCGCAGAAGCTGCTCTGCCAGAAGGTTCTCTGTTCCTACTCCGCGACGGAGACGGGAACCACGGCTTATGCGCTCGCTGACACCCTGCCCGACCCGCGTTCGGCTGGGCGTGTCGCCGCCTGGGCCAAAGTCCAGACGGTGGATGAGGAAAATCGTCCCCTGCCCCCGGGTACGCCTGGACGGCTGCGCTCGAATAGCGGCACCGCCTGGAGCTATTTCAGCAAGGGCGATTCTCTCGTCTCGCTGC
>JAQGKN010000140.1 GCA_028290085.1 Hyphomicrobiales bacterium | reverse complement strand
GTATCCCCGCGCGATGGCCGTGCGGGCTGCGAGCACTGCGTGCGCTGTGCCAAGGCGCTCCGTCTGCACGAAAATTTCGGCTCCAGGCGCCGCGCCGCGGGCAGCCGCCGCCACATCTTCGCGGCCGGGACCCACGACGACCGCGATGGCATCGGCACCGGCCTCGCGAACGCTCGCCAGCACGTGGGCCAGCATCGAGCGACCGCCGACTTCGTGCAGCACTTTCGGCCGGGCCGATTTCATCCGCGTGCCCTCTCCTGCCGCAAGAACCACGGCGAGACAGCGGCGCGAAGATGTTTCATTCATGCTCATCGGAGAGCGCTCCAGACTTGGGTCAAAGGCGGTGGCGGCGCGCCCGAGCTGAGACTCGGCCGCTCCGCCATCAGTTGGCGCATAAAAGATCATGATGCATGAACGCACCATTGCAAAAAGCGGCTCGCGAAGTGCCGATTTTCGTTATAGATAGTCGAGGTACGTCCAGACGGGCGTGCGCCCCGTGTATCGGAGCCGAAATTCCCCCTATGTACAAGCGTCGGGACCTGCTGAAACTCGCCGCGAGCACCGCTGCCGTGGCCACCTCCGTCGTCGGCCCCGTGCGCATCGCACAGGCGCAGACGCCACCCACGCCACCCACGCCACCCGCCGGAGATGCTCCGCGGCCGGCTGATCCGGCAGCCTTCGATCCGGCAGCCGTTGTCGATTTCGCGCGGGCATTGTCCAAGCGCCCCTACAAGGCCCCCGTGTCTTCGCTCGTCGATCCGTTCGCGAGCCTTACATACGATCTCTACGTAGGGATCAAGAACAAACCCGAAAGCCTGATCTGGCCAAACGACAATGTCGGCTTCGCAATCGAGCCATTGCATCGCGGGTTCATCTTCTCGGCGCCGATGGATATTACCATTGTCGAAAACGGCGTTGCGCGAAAGCTTGTTTATTCGCCCGATCAATTCGACTTCGGGCGCCTGGCCGTGCCGCCGAACCTCGGCGATATCGGTTTCTCCGGATTTCGCGTCCTGCTGCCGCGCGACGGCGGCTTTTCCGACGTAGCCATCTTCCAGGGCGCCAGCTTCTTCAGGGCGCGTGCGCGCGGCCAGAACTTCGGCACAGTGGCGCGTGGACTTTCGATCCGCACCGCAGACCCGCGCGGCGAAGAGTTTCCGGCCTTCCGCTCGGTCTGGATCGAGAAGCCGACTATTTCGGGCAATGCGCTGGTCATCCACGCCATCCTCGATTCGGAAAGCGTGACCGGCGCCTATCGATTCACGCTGCGTCCAGGCGAAGCGACGATCATCGACACAGAATGCACCCTTTTCGCCCGCACGGCGGTCGACAATGTCGGCATCGCGACGATGGCCGGAACCTGTGTGTTTGGGCCGCTCGACCGGCGCCGCGATGACATCCGGCCCGCTGTTCATGAGATCAGTGGTTTGCAGATCCTGAACGGCAACGGGGAATGGCTGTGGCGGCCGGTCTCGAACCGCGAGACGCTCCAGGTTTCGGCCTTCATCGACACCAATCCGCGCGGCTTCGGCTTCCTGCAGCGCGAGCGCGACTTTGATCGCTTCCAGGACGACAACCAGCATTGGGAGCTCCGGCCCTCGCTCTGGATCGAACCGATCGGCGACTGGGGTCCAGGCGATGTGGCACTGGTCGAGATCCCCTCCGAGTCCGAGGTGAACGACAATATGGTTGCCTATTGGCGCCCCAAGCAGGGTCTGGCCGCGGGCTCCGAAACCTATTTCGCCTATCGGCAATTCTGGTGCTGGACGCCTCCCGACCGGCCTTCGCTGGCGTTTGTGGCGGGATCGCGTTCGGGACGGCCACCGGGTGCCCAGTCAGGAGCACGGCGGCGCCGCTTTCTTGTCGACTTCTCGGGCGATATCTTTGCCGACCCGCAGCGCTCGGCTGAGGTCACGCCCAATCTGAACGCATCACCGGGCGCGATTTCGTCCGTACGCACTTTTCTCAACCGCGAACGCAAAAGCCTTCGCGTCCTTTTCGACATGGATGCCGGCAACGAGACGCTGAGCGAACTTCGCCTGGTTCTCGAAGCTCAGGGCAAACCCGTCAGCGAGACCTGGCTTTACAGATGGACACCGTGACGACCGCGCAATTGAACGACGTCCAGAACCCGGCGCTCGCGCTGGAGAGCGCAGCCGACGATTTTTCCCCGATGCCGCCGGAAGCGCCGCTGCCCATGCCGGTGCAGTCGTTCAAGCGCTTCGACAAGGTGCAGCGCCGCCGCTGGGCCGCGCCGAAGCTCGCCTATACGCCTTGGCTCTCGCGCCTGCTCGTCTTTGGCGGCGGATTGCTGCTGACCATTTACGGCGCGAACGAAATGTATCGCGTCGTGAACGTCGGCCCGATCACGACGCTCAAATGGGCGCTGCTGGTCCTCTTCGTCGCGAATTTCTCGTGGATCGCGATTGCCTTCACGAGCGGCATCCTCGGCTTCTTCTGGCTTCTGTTTCGTGCGCCCCCCTCACCCGAACTGCCTGAAGTGCTCGGCGCGCAAACGGCCGTCGTCATGCCGATCTACAACGAGGCTTCGAGCCGCGTGTTCGGCGCCGTGCAGGCGATGATCGAGGACGTCGAAAAGACCGGGCTTGGCGCCCATTTCGACTGGTTCTTCCTCTCCGACACAACCAACCCCGACATCTGGATCGCGGAGGAACGCGCCTTTCTCGCCATGCGCGAGCGGATGGGCGCCGATGTGCGCATCTTCTACCGTCACCGCGTCAAGAACACGGCCCGCAAGGCGGGCAATATCGGCGACTTCGTTTCGCGCTGGGGCGCCGCTTATCCGCACATGGTCGTGCTCGATGCGGACAGCCTGATGACGGCCCATTCGATCGTGTCGCTGGCAGCCGCCATGGAGGCGGATCCGGACGCCGGCATCATCCAGACGCTGCCGCTCATCATCAACCGCAACACCATGTTTGCCCGCGTGCAGCAATTCGCGGCCCGCATCTACGGCCCGGTGATCGCGGCTGGTCTCGCGGTTTGGTCAGGACGCGACGGCAATTATTGGGGCCACAACGCGATCATCCGCACGGCCGCCTTTGCTGCTCATTGCGGAATGCCGACGCTGCGCGGGCGCCCGCCCTTT
>JAQGKN010000121.1 GCA_028290085.1 Hyphomicrobiales bacterium | reverse complement strand
GACGAAGCAGCGATCCAGGAGTCGCCAGACCGTACTGGATTGCTTCGAGGCGCTCGCATTGACGACCCGCTCACAACTTCCCCATCACAGCCTGTCTAAATCCATAAACCTCGCGCTCGCCCGCCAGCGCGACAAGCTGCACGTCGCGGCTCTGGCCCGGCTCGAAACGCACGGCGGTTCCGGCGGGAATATCGAGGCGCATGCCGCGCGCCTGCGCGCGATCGAAGCTCAGCGCCGGGTTGGTCTCGAAGAAATGGTAATGCGAGCCCACCTGCACCGGCCGGTCGCCTGTGTTGGACACATGCAACGAAACCGTCGCGCGGCCCGCGTTCATCACCACATCGCCCGCGCCCGCGATCACCTCGCCCGGCACCTCCGCCGAGCGGCTTCCGCGGATTGGCTCATGCAGGGTGACGAGCTTGGTGCCGTCGGGAAAGGTCGCTTCCACCTGCACGTCATGGATCATTTCGGCGATGCCCTCCATCACCTGATCAGCGCCGATGACATGCGCGCCCGCTTCCATAAGCTCGGCGACGCTGCGCCCGTCGCGCGCGCCTTCCACCACGAAATCGGTGATGAGTGCGATGGCCTCGGGATGATTGAGTTTCACGCCGCGTTCCAGACGCTTGCGGGCGACGATCGCCGCCATGGCGATCATCAGCTTGTCCTTTTCGCGCGGCGTGAGGTTCATGAGCAGGCTCCGGAGATTATTGCCAGACGCGCGGCGCTGGGCGCCCGCGCAGAATTTCGAGAAGCGGGACGATAGCCGCCCTGAGCGCGACTGGCGAGGGCGACAGAAGCCGCACGACCAGCACGCCGTTCCACGCGCTGGCACCCGCGCCACAAGTCGCGGAGGCGAGACACTCGCGCACTGGTTCGAGCAGGCCTTCGGCATCCTCAGCCATATGCACGAGAAGGGCAGTGGCTCGCGCTCCCGCGCCGCAGGCCGGGCGGTCAAGGCAGGCGCCGATGGCGCCGTCGAGCCGCAGGTCCTCGGCAAAGACGAGCTTGCCGTCGCGGCGCAGGCGCCAGCGGTCGGTGAGCACGCCAGATATCGAGGCCTCGCCCATGGCCAGCCGCCCGAACACCGTGGATTCCAGCAGCGTCACACGCGCGCTTGCAGGCGCCGCGAGATCAAGCGTGCGTTGCAGCCGCGCGCCGTCAAACAGGATCGTTTCTTGCGGCAGCCATTCGAGCTGCGCACCGGCCTCGGCGGTCAGCGACAAGGAAATGCGCGCGGGCACATTCTGCGCGCGATAAATCTTCTCGGCCGCCTGCGTGGTCAGCGTCACCTGCGCGTCCACCCCGGAGGTAAAATCGAGCGCCGCCATATCACCGCCCGCGATGCCGCCGCCCGTGTTGACGATCACGCCCTCGCAGCCCCGCGCCACGCGCGGAAAGCGCAGCCGCAAGCCGCCCGCCTCGTAAACGCGCGCAATGCTGGTGCGACCTGCCGAGGCGGCGAAGGATGCGCGCAACTCTCCCCGTGCCCGCGCATGGGCAGGCAGATGCGTGTCGAGAATGAGAGGCGCGTTCAAGATCGTCGGGCTCGCCGGAGGAAGGAACAGCGGGCTAGACCGAAAGCCTGCTGCGGACATCTTTCTCCACCATGGACGCCTTGTCACCCGCGATCACGACCGCGCCGCGATCCATCACCGCGAAATCATCGGCGAGATCGCGTGCGAATTCGAAATATTGCTCCACCAGCACGATGGCCATGTCGCCCTTGCTGCGCAGATATTCGATGGCGCGGCCGATATCCTTGATGATGGACGGCTGGATGCCTTCCGTCGGCTCGTCGAGCACCAGCAGGCGCGGACGCGTGACGAGGGCCCGGCCGATGGCCAGCTGCTGCTGTTGGCCGCCTGAAAGATCGCCGCCACGCCGCCAGAGCATGTCTTTCAGCACGGGAAACAGGTCGAAGATCTCATCGGGCACGAAACGCTCGGAGCGTTTGACGGGTGCAAAACCTGTCTCCAGGTTTTCGCGCACGCTGAGCAGCGGAAAAATCTCGCGACCCTGCGGCACATAGGCGATGCCGCGCCGCGCCCGCGCATGCGGGGCGAGGCGCGAGATATCCTGCCCCTCCCACATGATGCGCCCGCCAGCGATGGGCTGGTGCCCGACGATGGCGCGCAGCAGCGAGGATTTGCCCACGCCGTTGCGGCCCATGACGCAGGTCACGCGGCCTGGTGTTGCCCCGAGCGACACGGAGCGGAGCGCCTGTGCGGCGCCGTAGAAGAGATCGATGGACTCGACGGCCAGCATGTCAGCGCCCCAGATAGACTTCGATGACGCGCGGATCGGCGCTCACCTGATCGAGCGGACCTTCCGCCAATACGGATCCCTCGTGCAGCACAGTCACCTTCACGCCGAGGTCGCGCACGAAGGTCATGTCGTGTTCCACCACCACCACCGAATGATCGACCGCGATGGCACGCAGCAATTCGGCGGTCTGGGCGGTCTCCGCGTCCGTCATGCCCGCCACCGGCTCGTCGACGAGCAGGAGCTTGGGGTCCTGCGCCAGCAGCATGCCGATTTCGAGCCATTGCTTTTGCCCATGCGACAGGTCGGCCGCCATGCGGAAACGATGGTCGTGCAGGCGCGTAGTTTCCAAAATCTGGTCGATGCGCTCGCGCGTGCCGGGCGCCGGGCGTCCGAACAAGGTCGCAAAGGCGGAACGCGGCGCCTTGAGCGCGAGCAGCACATTGTCCTCGACCGTGTGGCACTCGAAAACCGTCGGCTTCTGGAATTTCCGCCCGATGCCGAGTTCGGCAATGGTGGCCTCATCCAGCTTCGTCAGGTCTTCCGAACCGTTGAAGAACACGTCCCCTTCGTCGGGCTTCGTCTTG
Source organism: Hyphomicrobiales bacterium (assembly GCA_028290085.1). Lineage (GTDB taxonomy): Bacteria > Pseudomonadota > Alphaproteobacteria > Rhizobiales > Beijerinckiaceae > Terripilifer. Next base: position 1,406 of record JAQGKN010000121.1, on the reverse strand, counting down.
CCGGTGATGACATCCATCATCGTGGTCTTGCCCGCACCATTTGGGCCAATGATCGCGCGCATTTCACCCGGTGCGAGGGTCAAAGACAAACCGCGCAGTGCCTTGTAGCCGTCGAAGGTGACGCTGACGCCATCGAGATAGAGCAGGGTGGAGGTGACGACCTGATGATCCATGATGCTCACTCTCCGGCCGGGGCTTGAGCGGGCTCGACGCCGCGCCGCGCCCGTGCGCGCCGTGCCTTGATCTGGTCGAGCGTGCCGATGATACCCTTGGGCATGAAGAGCGTGACGAGCACGAAGAGGGCGCCCAGCGCAAACAGCCAATATTCCGGCAGGATGTTGGTGAATGTGGACTTGCCCCAGTTGACGAGGATCGCGCCCAGCGCCGCGCCGACCAGCGTGCCGCGTCCACCCACCGCGACCCAGATCACGGCCTCGATAGAATTGGTGGGCGCGAATTCCCCGGGGTTGATGATGCCGACTTGCGGCACATAAAGCGCGCCCGCGACGCCCGCCATCATGGCCGAGAGAACGAAGACTGCTAGCTTGTAGATCTCCACGCGGTAGCCGAGAAAGCGCGTGCGCGATTCCGCATCGCGGATCGCAATCACCACCTTGCCGAACTTCGAGGTGACGACGGCGCGGGCGATCAGATAGCCAGCCCCCAGCGCAATCGCCGTCGCGACGAACAGCCAGACGCGCGTTGAGGGCGACTGGATGTTGAAGCCCAGGATATCCTTGAAATCGGTCAGGCCATTGTTGCCGCCAAATCCCATGTCATTGCGAAAGAAGGCCAGCAGCAGCGCATAAGTCATCGCCTGCGTGATGATGGAGAGATAGACGCCCGTGACACGCGAGCGGAAGGCGAGCCAGCCGAAGCAGAAGGCGAGCAGGCCGGGCACCACCAGCACCATCAGCATGGCATAGGGGAAATGCTGAAAGCCCCACCAGGTCACCGGCAGGTCCTTCATGTTCAGGAACACCATGAAATCGGGCAGCAGCGGATTGGCATAGACGCCGCGCGGGCCGATCTGACGCATCAGATACATGCCCATGGCATAGCCGCCGAGTGCGAAGAAAGCCCCGTGCCCCAGCGAGAGAATGCCGCAATAGCCCCAGACGAGGTCAAGCGCGACGGCGAGCAGCGCGTAGCACAGATATTTGCCGAAGAGCCCGACGAGATAGGGCGGCAGCGCAAAGGCTGAGTTCTCCGGAACCAGCAGCGAGAACACCGGCACGGCAATGGCCGCGGCGGTGAGGATGGCGAGGAAGATCAGACCGCGCGGATCGAGCAGGCCGGAGGCCAGAAAGGTTTTGCGGGTCATGTCAGGCTTCCACCGCACGGCCCTTGAGCGCGAACAGGCCGCGCGGGCGTTTCTGGATGAAGAGGATGATGGAGACGAGCAG
>JAQGKN010000119.1 GCA_028290085.1 Hyphomicrobiales bacterium | reverse complement strand
CATTCGCACGCTGCTCATGATTGTCACACGGTTCACATCTACCGTGGATGGGAGAGTGTCTCCCGCAGAGCGTCGCGCCCGCGGACGTGTCTGTCCGGCAGGAAGGTCCGTTTAGGGGATGCAGGCGGCGCAAGTCAAGGGCGGATGGACACGATCAAGCCCCGACCCGGTATTTTCGGCCGCCCACGCGTCGTGCATTGTGTTGCTTCGCAGCAACTCGGCCAAGCTAACCCCCTTCCGGGATGATCACGCTCACGTGAGCCCGTTGCAATGGTGGCGCGAATGCGAACAATGCGGCAACGGTGCGGCGCCAACGCGGCACGCCCTCGGCTCGTGATCAGGAACACTCGATGCAAACTCATTTCAAGGCCGCGCTCGGCGCGGCGGCTTGCTTGTTTATGACTGTGGCTGGCGCTGCCCAGGCTCAGGAAATCGGTGGTACCTATCAGGAATTACTGAATCTCAACCTGCAGGTCGATGGCCGTCCGATGCAGAGCGCGATTCCCCGCGAGGTCGTGTCCTTCACCAAGAACTACTCGGCCGGCACGATTCTGATCTCCACGACCGAGCGCCGGCTCTATTACGTGATGGGTGATGGCAAGGCGATGCGCTACGGCGTTGGTGTCGGCCGTCCCGGCTTCGAATGGGCCGGTGTGAAGACGATTTCCAACAAGCGCGAATGGCCGTCATGGACGCCCCCGTCGCAGATGCTGCGCCGCCGCCCCGACCTGCCCCGCCACATGGCTGGTGGACCGGAGAACCCGCTGGGCGCCCGCGCCATGTATCTTGGTTCCTCGCTTTATCGCATCCACGGCTCGAACGAGCCGGACACCATCGGCCAGGCCGTATCCTCGGGCTGCATCCGCATGACCAACGACGACGTCATGGACCTCTACGAGCGCGCCAAGGTCGGCACGCAGGTCCTAGTTATGCGCTGAGCCATTCGGCTCTTTGCAGTTTGATTGCAAGTTGAACAGAGGCCGGGGCATTCCCGGCCTTTTTCATGTCCGGGACGGGTCGATTTCCTGCCCGGCCTGTGCCGTGGCGGACTGGAAGACGAGCATGTCGCCCGCGACATAGCGATTAGGCGCTCCGCAGGCGGGGCAGTCCACGTCGAAAATGCCGGAGCCCATGGGCTCGACTTCGCCCGTGCCGGTTATGTCGTCGAGCACGGCGAAGGTTTCGTGGCAGGCGAGGCAGCGGAAGCCGAGGTACCAATTGCCCGGCTGCAACATGCCGAGCGCTGTGGCCTTGAACAGGCCCCTGAATTCAAGCTCGGCGCTCATTGTTCTCTCCACGCTGTTTGGTCTCGTTCAGAGACTTAACTGAGCCAGAGGCTTGCCGTTCCCGAATGGAATGCGATCGCCACCCCTTGAAACCGCGCGGGGAGGAGAGCAATGTATTCGTCATGATATTACGCTCTGACATTTCGGCCACGCCCAACGCTCTTGCTTCGCTCAAGGCTCTAGATCCAGTGGCTCCTGCCCCGCTGGTCGATCCCTTCGGCCGAGCGATCAGTTATATCCGCGTGTCCGTCACCGACCGCTGCGACTTCCGCTGCGTCTATTGCATGTCCGAGGACATGCACTTCCTGCCCAAGCGCGACCTGCTGACGCTGGAAGAGCTGGACCGGCTCTGCTCGGCCTTTGTGGTGCGCGGCACCCGGAAGATCCGCGTGACCGGCGGCGAGCCGCTGGTGCGGCGCGATATCATGACGCTCTTCCGCTCGCTCTCCCGCCATCTCGACAGCGGTGCGCTGGAAGAGGTGACGGTCACCACCAATGGCTCGCAGCTGGCGCGTTTCGCCGTCGAGCTCGCAGCCTGTGGCGTCAAGCGCATCAACGTGTCGCTCGACACGCTCGACGCCGACAAGTTTCGCGCGATCACGCGCTGGGGCGATCTGGACCGCGTGATGCAGGGCCTCGACGCCGCGCAGGCTGCAGGCCTCGCGATCAAGATCAATGCGGTTGCCCTGAAGGGCTTCAACGAAGACGAAGCGCCGCGCATGATCGAATGGGCGCATGGCCGGGGCATGGACATCACCTTCATTGAAGTGATGCCTCTTGGTGAAATCGACGGCGCGCGTGTCGATCAATATCTGCCGCTGAGCCAGCTGAAAGCGCAATTGCTCGATCGCTTCACGCTCGATGACATCGACTATCAGACCGGTGGCCCCGCTCGCTACGTGCGCGTGAAGGAGACGGGCGGACGGCTCGGCTTCATCACGCCACTGACCCATAATTTCTGCGAGGGCTGCAATCGCGTGCGCGTCACCTGCACGGGCACGCTCTACATGTGCCTCGGCCAGGAAGATGCGGCGGACCTGCGCACGCCCCTGCGTGCCTCAGAATCCAACGGCCCCCTGTTTGAGGCGATGGAACAGGCGATTGCGCGGAAGCCCAAAGGGCATGACTTCGTAATCGACCGCACCACGCGCAACCCGGCTGTCGGGCGGCACATGAGCGTGACCGGCGGCTGAGGCCGCAAGGGTGCTGCAGCAAGCCATAGACAATAAGCGCGGAATGCTCGCCATGATCGCGGCCATGGCGGCTTTCGCGATCAATGATGCGATGATGAAATATCTCGCAGCATCCCTCCCCGTCTCCGAGATCATGCTGTTGCGCGGCATCGTGGCCGCAGTCCTCATCGCAGGCGTCATGTGGCGCACTGGCGACCTCGTGCATTTTCATGAGGCGCGGCGCGGGCCTGTGCTGCTGCGGGCCTTTTTCGAGGCGGCCGTTACCATCGTCTATGTCACGGCCCTGCGCAGCCTGCCGCTCGGGCTTGTCACGTCCATCCTGCAGGCGACCCCACTCATCATGACGGCAATGGCGGCGAGCTGGGGACGGGAGACCGTGGGCTGGCGGCGCTGGAGCGCAGTGGCGGTCGGCTTCGGCGGCATTCTGCTGATCGCACAACCCTCGCCGCACGGCGTGGAGCCAGCCATGGGGCTGGCGTTGCTCGCAGCCTTCCTGGTGACGTTCCGGGACTTGTCCACACGTCTTGTGCCGCCGCGTGTGCCTTCGCTGGTGATCGTGCTCGCGGCGTCGCTCGGCAGCACGGCTGCGGGCGGCGTGGTCGCCCTGAACGAAACATGGTTGTGGCCAGGGCAACACGAGACGATCCTCATCTGCGCGGCAGCGGTCACCGTGCTGGCTGGCAACTTGTTCATCACCATCGCTTTTCGCGGAACGGAAGTGTCGGCTGTCTCGCCGTTCCGCTATGCGGCCGTGCCCTTCGCGCTGCTAATCGGCTATCTCGTCTGGCGCGACATACCCAATGCGTTGGCGACATGCGGCATCGTCCTGGTGGTCGGCGCGGGCCTCTATGCGATGCACCGAGAAGCCCTTCGGCTGAGGGCCGGTTCGGCCGTTAAGGC
>JAQGKN010000109.1 GCA_028290085.1 Hyphomicrobiales bacterium | reverse complement strand
CCGATTCTGATAAAATGGTGGCGCCGCCGGGCCGGGCGCGCGTGAGTCGTACGGGAGATTTGATGACCGACACCCTGACCCCAGACCTCTGCGTCATCGGTGCCGGATCGGGCGGACTGTCTGTGGTCGCCGCCGCAGCTGCCATGGGCGTTTCCGTCGTGCTCGTCGAAAAGGGTGTGATGGGCGGCGATTGCCTGAACTACGGTTGCGTGCCCTCAAAGGCGCTGATCGCGGCGGCACATGTCGCACAGAGCATGCGCGAGGCCGGGCGCTTCGGCATCCGCCCCGTCGAGCCGGTCGTCGATCTCGGCAAGACCCTGGACCATGTGCGCTCTGTCATCGCTGAAATTGCGCCCAACGATTCGCAAGCCCGGTTCACTGCGATGAACGTGCAGGTTATCCGCGCCGCCGGGCGCTTCACCGGACGCGACAAGCTGGAAGCGGGCGGCAAGATCATCCGGGCTCGCCGGTTCGTGGTGGCCACGGGCTCCTCGCCCTCGGTGCCCCCGATTCCGGGCCTTGAACAGGTGCGGGTTCTCACCAACGAGACGATTTTCTCGCTGGACCGCATGCCGACGCGGCTCGTCGTTTTAGGCGGCGGCCCCATCGGGGTCGAGCTGGCGCAGGCTTTCCGCCGGTTGGGCTGCGATGTGATCGTGCTGGAGCAGGCGAAGGTGCTGTCGCGCGAGGATCCCGAATTCGCCGATATCGTGACGACGCGGCTCGCGCGCGACGGGGTGGTGCTTCGCGAAAATGTGCGCGTCGGACGCGTCGAATCGCGCGGCGACGGCATCCGGGTGTTTCTTGAAGGTGGCGAGCAGATCGACGCCTCCCATCTGCTCGCAGCCGCCGGCCGGAAAGCCAATGTCGAAGGCCTGGGCCTCGATGCCGCGGGCGTGCGCTACACCCCCAAGGGCATCGAGACCACCTCCAATCTGCGCAGCAGCAATCGGCGCATCTATGCCGTTGGCGATGTCGCAGGCGGGATGCAATTCACCCATGCCGCCAATTACCATGCGGGGCTGGTGCTGCGCGCCACGCTGTTCCGCCTGCGGGCGCGCGTCAAAAACCACCTCATCCCGCGTGTCACCTTCACCGATCCGCAGATCGCGGTGACCGGCCTGAGCGAAGCCGAAGCCCGCAAGAGTCACAAGAAAATACGCGTGCTGCGCTGGCCATTTGCCGACAACGACCGCGCCCAGGCGAGCCGCGAGACGGCGGGCCATGTGAAGGTGATCCTCGCTGGAAACGGCACCATTCTGGGCGCCGGGATCGTCGGTGCCGACGCAGGAGAAATGATCGCGCTCTGGCAGCTCGCGATCACGCAAAAAATGAAGATCGGAGCCATTGCAGGACTTGTCCTGCCCTATCCGACGCTGGCGGAGGCATCCAAACGCGCCGCCATTACGTCCTTCACAGGGGCGCTCTCCAACAAATGGTTGCGGCGGCTGCTGGGCCTTCTGCGCAAATTCGGCTAATGCATCGGGATGCGTGACGAAAGGCACTCGCTGAACCCGGACCGCCCGGACGTCGCCCCGGGGCGCGGACCGCGCTTCGGGCTTGCGGCGCGCGTGCTCCTGTTGATCGTGAGCTTCGTCATGCTGGCGGAAATCGCGATCTACGTGCCCTCCATCGCCAATTTTCGGGAAAACTGGCTGCGTGACCGATTGAGCGCCGCCTATACCGCGGTGCTGGTGCTCGAAACGTCGCCGCAAATGCCTGAAAAGCTGGTCAATGACGTGCTGGCCAGCGTCCGCGCAGATACGATCGCGCTTAAGATGCAGGACAGCCGGCGCCTGCTGGCGTCATCGGACATGCCGCCCCGCATCGACGAGCGCTACGATCTTCGCACAGCGGGGCCGTGGGACGCGATACGCGCCGCCTTCCGGGCGCTGGTGGCCAGTGATGGGGAAATCCTCAGCGTTCTCGGCCCGGCGCCCATGGGTGGCGAATATATCGAAATCACCATGAACGAGACGCCGCTGCGGGAGGCCATGTGGACCTATTCCGCCAATATCCTCTTGCTGTCGCTGGTTATTTCTATTGTGGTGGCGAGCCTCGCCGCAGTCTCCATCAACCAGCTCGTGCTGTGGCCCGTGCGCAGGCTCACGTCGAGCATCATCAGTTTCGAGGCCGCGCCGGAGGATGCCTCGCGCGTGATCCGCCCATCGGGCATGACGCACGAACTCGGCCGGGCGGAAGAAGCTCTCGCCGATATGCAGCGCACGCTCGCGGGCGAACTGGCCGAGAAGAAGCATCTGGCCGCATTGGGCCTTGCCGTGGCCAAGGTCAGTCACGACCTGCGCAATATGCTGGCCTCCGCACAATTGCTCTCTGACCGCCTGTCGACGCTCTCGGACCCCCTGGCGCGGCGTCTGGCTCCCAAGCTCGTGAGCACGCTGGATCGGGCCATCGCCTTTTGCCAGTCGACGCTGACCTACGGCCGCGCGGTCGAGCGCCCGCCTGAGCTGGCGCCTTTTGTTCTACGCAACGTTGTCGCGGAGGCAGCCGAGCTTCTGGACCCCGAAGGCTCGGGGCGCACCGTTCTGAGAAACGAGGTCCCATCCGACATCGAGGTGCTCGCTGATTCGGAACAGGTCTTCCGCATTTTGCTCAATCTGATTCGCAACGCCTTCGAGGCGCTCGAAACGGTTGGGCCTCAGCCGGGCAAACCGGCCGAAGTGACGATCAGCGCGGCCAGCCGCAACGGCCTCGTCGCCGTCGAAGTCAGTGATACCGGGCCGGGCATCCCCGAGCGCGCACAGGCTGGGCTCTTTGAACCCTTCAAAGCCTCCTCGCGGCCAGGAGGCACGGGCCTGGGGCTCGCCATTGCAGCCGACCTCGTGCGGGCGCATGGCGGCACGATTGCGCTGCTGCCCCATCAGGAAGGGCAGGGCGCCACCTTCCGCCTGACGCTGCCCGCAGTGGGCCCCACCGGCGAGACACGCCGCCCGCAGGCGTCCACACCGACGTAATTGCGGGGTGCCAGAGCGCTCATACGCAAAATAAAAATTCTTATGCGTCTTTCGCCGGGTTTGCTGTTGCCAAGTCGGAATTCGCGGGCTAAACGGAGCCCCCATGCCGAAGACGACCTCGGCACGGCACGCGCCCGTAGCTCAGCTGGATAGAGCACCAGACTACGAATCTGGGGGTCAGGAGTTCGAATCTCTTCGGG
>JAQGKN010000107.1 GCA_028290085.1 Hyphomicrobiales bacterium | reverse complement strand
CTGTTTCAGCCCATGTATGACTCTTACCTGCCAATCGTGCGGCTTGCAGGCGGCGTTCCGAAATTCGTCACGTTGAAGCCGCCGCACTGGCACTTTTCCGCTGAAGATCTGGATGCCGCATTCAGTGAACGCACGCGCATCGTTGTATTCAATACGCCATTGAACCCGACAGGAACGGTCTTCCCGCGCGAACAGGTCGAACTCCTGGCCCGCTATTGCGTCGCGCACGACGCGATCTGCATCAGCGACGAAGTCTGGGAACATATCGTTTTTGATCAGCATCAGCATGTGCCGGTCATGAGTGCCCCCGGCATGCGGGATCGCACGATCAAGATCGGGTCCGCCGGCAAGATCTTCTCGTTGACAGGATGGAAGGTCGGGCTCGTGGCCGCAGCGCCTGACTTGCTTCGCGTGGTGTCGAAGGCGCATCAGTTTTTGACCTTCACGACCCCGCCGAATTTACAAACTGCGGTGGCTTACGGTCTCATGAAGGACACTTCTTACTTCACCGACATGCGCGCGACCTTCCAGCGCAGCCGCGATCGCCTGGCTGATGGTCTTCGGGTGCTGGGCTTCGACGTGCTGCCGAGTCAGGGCACCTACTTCCTCGACATCGACATCTCAGGCTTGGGTGAACATGACGACGTGGCCTTCTGCCGACGCCTTGTCGAACACCACGGCATCGCCACGATTCCCATCTCCGCCTTCTACGCACAAGATCATGTGAGAACAGTCGTGCGGCTTTGTTTCGCCAAGCGCGACTCGACCCTCGACGCCGGATTGGACTGCCTCGCTGGAGCGATCAGATGAATGGTCATGCAATGAAGCGCATCTTGATGGCTGTTTCCGTGGCGTTGGTCACCGCAACGAGTGCAGTTGCGCAGGTGAAGGGCCAACAAAAGGTCGTTCACGTCTACAATTGGTCCGATTATATCGACACGAAAGTGCTCGACGAATTCACGCGCGAGACGGGCATTAAGGTCGTCTATGACACCTATGAGTCCAACGAGATGCTCGAGACGAAACTGCTCGCGGGCAACACGGGATACGATGTAGTTGTCCCCTCCGGCACGTTTCTTCAGCGCCAGATTCAGGCTGGCGTTTTCCAGCCGATAGATCGCAGCAATCTGTCGAACGCGAAGGGCCTCTGGCCAGACGTGATGAAGCGCCTCGCGTCCTATGATCCCGGCAATCGCTTTGCGGTGAACTACATGTGGTTCACGACGGGCATTGCCTACAATGTCGAGAAGGTTAAGCAGCGGCTGGGCGACAAGCCGATCGACAGCTGGGATATGATTTTCAAGCCGGAGCTGCTGAAGCGAATGTCCGATTGCGGCGTCTACGTTCTCGACAGCCCTGAAGATCTGTTCGCAGTCGCTCTGCGATACCTCAACGTCAATCCGGATTCCAAAAAACCCGACGACATCCGCAAGGCCTCGGCAGTGCTGGCCAGATTGCGTGCGAACGTGAAGAAGTTTCACTCCTCGGAATACATCAATGCGCTGGCGAACGGCGACATCTGCATGGCGGTCGGTTGGGCCGGCGACGCCTTCCAGGCACGTAACCGCGCGCGTGACGCAGGCAATGGCGTCGATATCGCCTATGTCATTCCCAAAGAGGGGACGCTCATGTCGCTCGACAATTTCGCGATCCCCAAGGATGCGCCGCATGTCGCGGAGGCATACGCCTTCATTGACTTTATGTTGCGGCCCGAAATTGCGGCCCGCAACAGCAATGTTACAAACTTTGCCAACAGCGTGCTGGCTTCCAAACCGTTCGTGGACAAGACCGTCGTCGAGAACAATGCAATCTATCCCGACGAAGCCACCATGAATCGCCTGTTCACCGTCACGCCCTATGATCTGGCGACGCAGCGCCTCGTCACTCGCGAGTGGACGCGGGTAAAGACGGGGCGCTGATTACTCGATCAATGCCTTGGCGCGCTCGGCGAGGTTCTTGGGCGTTGCGAGAACGTTTTTGACGACGTTCTGCATATCGGCGCCCCGCACGGGATCCACTTCGATGTTGGCCGCCTCAGCTTCCTTCAGGAAATCGGGGTCCTTCATGACGGCGTCGAAGGCGTCTCGCAGAGCCTTCACGCGTTCCTCGGGCACACCGGGGGCTGCGGCGAGCGGACGTCCCAGCAGCGTACCTGAGACGAGCAGTTCGACCACCTTGCGGTCGTCGGGATCCTTGATCAGATCTGTGACCGAGGGCACGCCGGGCAGATCCTTCGCCTTGGGGCCGGCCTGCACCAGGACTGTGATGTCCTTGTTACGAAGCCACTCCGGCTTGGTCACCTTCCAGCTCGACCAGGTATTGTTGCGCGCGCCGACCTCGCCACGCTCCATCGCGAGGTTGACGTCGTTGCCGCCGGGGTAACCGGCGACGATCTTGAATTTCGTGCCCACGAATTCATTGAGCATGGCGGGGAACATGTAGGTGATAGCGCCACGGCCGGTCGCGCCAGCGATCACTTCCTTGTTTTGCGCGTCCTGAATCGTGTGAACGCCAGTTGTCTTCCAGACGGTCATGGTTTCGACCGTCGGGCAGATCGAGCCGATCCAGTTGAACTTGTTCGCGTCGAACATGACGCCCTTGATGCCGGCTGCTTGCATGGCCGGGAATGTATTGGCGAGCATGCCGATATATGTCCCGTCGCGGGGCGCGACCTCGTAAAGGTAGTTCGCCATTTTGAGGCCACCGGCGCCGGTCATGGTCTGCGGCACGACCCCTGGATTGCCGGGAATGTATTTGCCGAGATAGCGGGCCACCGCGCGTGCATGCAGGTCGTATTCGCCGCCGACTGCGACGCCGATCAGCACATTCACTGTCTTTCCGCGGTAAAAGTCAGCGATAGAATCGGCCTGCACCGACGTGGAATAGTTTGTCGCGGCAAAAGCCAGCGCAAGCGTGGCAATGCCAGCGCGAACAGGGGCGAGATTCATGTCTGGTTCCTCCCGGGGACAGCGGCCGGTTTCGGCTCGCTCTTTCCAGCATTATCTCAGGCTCTGCCGCCTCCGTCCATCGGATGGCGTCAGCGCTGGCAATGAGAGCAAAAGAATGTGGAGCGGCCAGACTGGACGATTCGCTCGACCTGTCCGTCACACCCCTGCGTAGCGCATGCCTCCCCCTCGCGGTCATAAACGCGAAACTGATGCTGAAAATAACCGAGCGTCCCGTCGGTCAGGCGGTGGTCGCGAAGCGACGATCCACCCGAAAGAAGAGCGGCTTCCAGCACCTCCCGAATTGTGGCTGCCAGCAAATTCGCCCGTTCGGTCGGCGTGCCATTCTTGCGGGTGAGGGTTCCCGCCGCTCGGCGAGGTGACAGGCCCGCGCGATGCAGAGCCTCGCAAACGTAGATATTGCCGAGCCCGGCGATCAGGCGCTGATCGAGCAGGGCCGCCTTGAGCGGCGTTCGGCGGTCCCGCAGCAGCGTCGCCAGCCGCGTGCCATCGAGCTCGTTTCCCAAAGGCTCGATGCCGAGCGCAGAAAAAAACGGATGCTCTGGCAACGCCTGCCGGCTTACGAGATCCATGAAGCCGAAGCGGCGCGGATCGTTATAGGTCACCCGCCGACCGTTCGAGAGGTGGAAGACGACATGGTCATGGGCCGCCATCTTGGAGCGGTCGTAATGAAACGCGCCGGGTATTTCGGTCTCGCCCGCCTCGCCGCCCTCGACCCGAAAGGACCCGCTCATGCCCAGGTGCATGACGAGAACCTGGCCGTCGTCGAGGTCGAGCAGCAGATATTTCGCACGCCGCCCAAGTGCCACGATCTCGCGCCCGGTCAGCCGTTCGCTGAAGCCTTCGGGGAAGGGGAAGCGCAGGTCGGGCCGTCTCTGTTCGACACGCAGGATACGTGTCCCACGCATCGACGGTTCAAGCCCCCGGCGCACGGTTTCGACCTCGGGGAGTTCAGGCATGGGTTCGCAACTTTCGCGCGCAACTTTCACGGGACTTGAAGAGGATGCGTTCCTACATAGTCATCCGTCGGCTGTCGCGCTATGGTCCCGCCGCCTTCGGAGTTTATCATGGTCGAACCTTCCTCTTCCGCCCCTCCCGTCGAAGACGACACGCATTTCGGTTACACGACCGTCCGGCTGGGTCAGAAACAGGCTCTGGTGGACGACGTCTTCCACAAGGTGGCGGACCGTTACGACCTCATGAACGACCTGATGTCGGCGGGCCTCCATCGAATCTGGAAGGACGTGCTGGTCGCGATGGTCAAGCCGGCGCGCAATCGTCCCTTCCGGCACCTTGATGTCGCGGGGGGCACCGGAGATGTGGCCTTCCGGGTCGCCGAAGCTGGCGGCCCCCTGACGCAGGTGACGGTGCTCGACATCAACGGCGACATGCTGCGTGTCGGCCAGCAGCGCGCTGAGCGGCTCGAAATCGCGCAACAATTAACCTTCGTCGAGGCCAATGCCGAAGAACTGCCGCTGCCCGACAACAGCTTCGACGCCTATACGATCGCTTTCGGCATCCGCAACGTGCCCCGCGTCGACAAGGCTCTGGCTGAAGCCTATCGCGTGCTCAAGCGCGGGGGTCGTTTCCTCTGCCTGGAATTCTCGCTGGTCGATCTGCCGGGGCTTGACCGGATCTATGACGCCTATTCCTTCACAGCGATTCCAGCCATCGGCAAGGCCGTGACGGGCGACGGTCAACCCTACCGCTATCTCGTCGAATCGATCCGCAAGTTCCCTCAGCCGGAACAGTTCAAGGACATGATCGAGGACGCTGGTTTCAAGCGGGCTTCCTACACGCGCCTGACGGGCGGCGTGGTGGCCATTCATTCCGGCTGGAAGCTCTGAAGCATGAGCGTTTTCGGATCTGTCGGCCACTTCTGGCGCTTGGCGCATGCCGGTTTCGTGCTGGCGCGCGAAGGCGTTTTCTCCAATGTCGATGCCGCGAGCCTGCCGCCGACGACGCGCCTTCCGCTTGCCTTGGCGCGGCTCGTCGCGCGGCGTGGCGTCGCGCCGCCTTCCTCGAGACTCGCCATCGCCATAGGAAAGCTCGGGCCTTCCTATGTAAAACTCGGTCAGTTCCTTGCGACGCGGCCCGACGTTGTCGGTCCAGTCGTCGTGCGGGACCTCGAGTTCCTGCAGGATCGCATGGCGCCCTTTCCGCAGGAGATCGCAGAAGCCCGCGTCGCCGCGGCTTTCGGTCGCCCCGTGCATGAGGTCTACACGCAGTTTGGCGGTTCGGTCGCCGCGGCCTCGATCGCACAGGTTCACAAGGCCCGTGTGCGTGACGCCGACGGCGAGCGCGATGTCGCGGTCAAGATTCTGCGGCCCGGCATCCAGACGCGGTTCGCCCGCGATTTGGCTGACATGTACGCCGCTGCCCGGCTTGCCGAGAGGCACATGCCCGACGCCGATCGGCTTCGTCCCGTGGAAGTCGTGGACACGCTGGCGCGCTCGGTCCGCATGGAGATGGACTTTCGCCTGGAGGCCGCAGCGGCCTCCGAGTTTGCCGAGAACGTCGCCGACGACCCCGATTTTCGGATTCCCTCCATCGACTGGGACCGCACGACCAAGGACGTTCTCACCCTCGAGTGGATCGACGGCATTCCCCTGTCGGATCTCGCGGCGCTGGAACGCGCAGGCTATGACCTTCCACGCCTTGGCCGTGTGGTGATCCAATCGTTCCTGAGGCATGCCTTGCGAGACGGCTTTTTCCACGCGGACATGCATCAGGGCAATTTGTTCGTCGATGCATCGGGCCGCGTCGTGGCAGTGGATTTCGGTATTACCGGGCGGCTCGGTCCAAAGGAGCGTCGGTTTCTCGCAGAAATCCTCTTCGGTTTCATCACACGCAATTATAGGCGTGTCGCCGAAGTGCATTTCGAAGCAGGTTACGTTCCCGAGACGTTCAGCATCGAGGATTTTGCGCAGGCGGTCCGCGCCATCGGCGAACCCATTCATTCGCGCACGGCCGATCAAATTT
>JAQGKN010000526.1 GCA_028290085.1 Hyphomicrobiales bacterium | reverse complement strand
GGCGCCTCCATCGACGAGTTCATGGGCTTTCTTGAAAGCCGCGACCGGGGCGGCGCCAAGCGCACCATTCCGCTGATCGGCCTCGCGCAAGCAGGCGCCGGCGGCTTTTTCGACGATGGCGGTTTTCCGGCCGGCGCGGGATGGGACGAAGTGGCCTTCCCCGACCTCGGCGACGCCAATGCCTATGCGCTCGAAATTTCGGGCGATTCCATGCAGCCTCTGTATCGCGACGGGGACGTGGTGATCGTCTCCCCGAACGCCTCCGTGCGGCGCGGCGACCGCGTGATCGTCAAGACGCTCGATGGCGAAGTGCTGGCCAAGGAATTGAAACGCCGCACCGAGAAGACCATCGAGCTGAAGTCGCACAACCCGGAACATCCCGATCGCGTGCTGCCGACGGACAAGGTGGCGTGGCTCGCGCGGATCATGTGGTCGAGCCAGTAGTTCGGATGTGCCTTGAAATGGCGCACTTCTCGTTGCCGTCATTGCGAGCGGAGCGAAGCAATCCAGTACGGTCTTGCGACTCCTGGATTGCCGCGTCGCTACGCTCCTCGTAATGACGGCAACTGGGTCTTGGGCTTTGTTCTGCAAGCCGTCGTTCACGCGCCTTTGCGGCTCTCCAGAAACGCCGCATGATTCTTCGCCAGATCGCCCGAGAGCGCATCGGCGATCAGTGCGCGTGTTTCCTTGATGCCGTAGAGCGCCGCGAAAGAGCCGAAGCGCGGGCCGCGGCTTTCGCCCAGCAGCACCTGATAGAGCATGTTGAACCATTCGTTCGACACGCCCGGACGTTCCGGCGTCGCGTTCTTGGCTTTCAGATCCTGATAACGCTCGATGGGGCGGGCCACGTCGTAGAGCGCAGTCTGGATGTCTTCCGCGGTTGCATCGGCGGAAAGGCTTGCCAGCATGGCGTCGAGTTTCGCCAAGGCGTCGCGCTCGACATCGTCAGGCAAACGATAGGTCTTGGACGGACGCACGAAGTCGCGGAAATAAGCCACCGCATATCCCACCAGCGCGTCGAGGCGCAGATGCGTGGCGGGCGAGACGCCCGGTGCATAGCGGCGAAGAAAGCCCCAGAGAACCTGCGGATCTTCACTGTTGGCCACAGCCGCGAGATTGAGCAGCATGACGAAAGAGATCGCCGTGCCCGGCCCATTCTCTCCCGGATGCTGGAGCAGTTCAGGCGCGGGCGGCTCGCCCGCATGGATGTGCCAGACGGGATTGCCGAGACGCTGCTTCAGATCCTGGCGCGGATAGCCCGCGAGGAACTGCAGATATTCATCGACCGTGCGCGGGATGACGTCGAAATACAGACGCTTGGCCTCGCGCGGCTTCTGGAACATGAAGAGCGACAGGCTTTCCGGGCTCGCATAGGTGAGCCATTCGTCGATGGTCAGGCCGTTGCCCTTCGACTTGGAAATCTTCTGTCCCTTGTCGTCCAGAAACAGCTCGTAGTTGAAGCCTTCCGGCGGCGTGCCGCCGATGGCGCGCACGATGTTGCTCGACAGCTTTACGGAGTCGATGAGGTCCTTGCCCGCCATCTCGTAATCGACATTCAGCGCATACCAGCGCATCGCCCAATCGGGCTTCCACTGCAGCTTGACGTGACCGCCGGTGACCGGCGTCTCGAAAGTCTTGCCCGTATCGGGATCGCGCCAGGTGATCGTGCCGGCCTTGGCATCGTGCGATTCGAGCGGCACCTGCATGACGATGCCGGTGTCCGGGTGGATCGGCAGGAAGGGCGAATAGGTGGAGGCGCGCTCCTGCCGCAGCGAGGGCAGCATGATCGCCTGCACGTCATCGAGGCGCGCCAGCATGTGCAGCAGCGCGGCGTCGAAACGGCCCGAGCGGTAATATTCGGTCGAAGACGCAAATTCGTAGTCGAAGCCGAAGCGGTCGAGGAAAGCGCGCAGCATGGCGTTGTTGTGATGCGCGAAGCTCTCGAACTTGCCGAAGGGATCGGGCACCTGCGTCAGCGGCTTGCCGAGATGGCTGGTGAGCATCTCCTTGTTCGGCACATTGTCGGGCACCTTGCGCAGGCCGTCCATGTCGTCCGAAAAGGCCAGTAGACGCGTGCGGATCTTGTCTTCAGTCAGTATTCGAAACGCGTGGCGCACCATGGTCGTGCGCGCGACTTCGCCGAAGGTGCCAATATGTGGCAGGCCCGAGGGGCCGTAACCGGTCTCGAACAGAACCTCCGTCTGCCCCGTGCGTTTGACCCGCTCGACGAGCTTGCGCGCCTCTTCGAAGGGCCAGGCAGCGGCGCGGGTCGCGGCATCGAGAAGGGCAGCGGCATCGTTCAACGGTTGAGCGGCGGCCGCGGGTTCGGCGGAAGACATGGGCTTTCCTCGAGGGAGTGGGGGCTGGCGCGAGCAAAAATCCGGCGCCGCACAGGGCCGCACACTAGAAAGCGGCGCCGGTTGCGTCAAATGGTGCCCGGTTCACATTTCCGGCGGGCGGAAATGCTTGGAGAGTTTCAGGCCCTGCGCCTGATAGTTCGAGCCGAGCCCGGCGCCATATAGGCTTTGCGGCAGCTCGGCCATGCGCTCGTAGACGAGGCGCCCGACGATCTGCCCGTCCTCGACGATGAAGGGCACATCGTGCGAGCGCACTTCCAGCACGGCGCGCGAGCCCGCCCCGCCCGCTTCCGCCGCGCCAAAACCGGGATCGAAAAAGCCGGCATAATGGACGCGGAATTCGCCGACCAGGGGGTCGAAGGGCGTCATTTCCGCCGCGTGATCGGGGGGCACGCGCACCGCCTCCTTGGAGGCGAGGATGTAGAATTCGCCGGGATCGAGCACGAGGTCGCCCCGGCGGCCTGCATAGACGGGCTCCCAGAAGTCGAGCACGTCATGGGCTGACAGCTTGTCGACGTCGATCAGGCCCGTGTGGCGCTTGGCGCGATAGCCGATGAGACGCGTGCCATCGAAGCCCGAAAGATCGACGGAGACAGCCACGCCGCCCGAGATGGACGGCTCAGCCGTGGTGACGAGCTTTTCGCGCTGATGAAGGGCGAGATGGCCTGCATCGTCGAGCCGCGCGTGGCCGTTGCGAAAGCGCACCTGCGACAGGCGCGAGCCCGCGCGGGCGAGAATCGGGAAGGTGCGCGGCGAGATTTCGGCATAGAGCCGCCCTGTGTAGCCGGGCTCGATGAGATCGAACTCGCGCGAATGATCGGTGATGACGCGGGTGAACACGTCGATACGCCCGGTCGAGCTCTTGGGGTTGGCAGCGGCCGCAATATCGGGCGGCAGCGCGAGACTTTCCATGAGTTCGGCCACATAGACGCAGCCAGTTTCGAGTACGGCGCCGATGGTAAGGTCGATCTCGTGCAAAGCGAGGCGCTCGATGGATTGCTCGACGCGGCGGCCGAGGCCCGGCAGAAAGCTCGCCCGCATGCGCCACGCCCGCGTGCCCAGCCGCAGGTCGAGGCTGGCGGGCTGGATCTGCCCCTCCGCGAAGGGCACGGGGGCGGTAATCACGCCCGCCTTGGCCATGGCGTCGATCTGATGCGCCGCGAGAATGCCGCGACCGGCCGGAACGGAACTAATCGACGCCACGCGCGGTCTCCCCGGGCAAAAATCTCGCTTGGTCGTAGCCGATCAGGGCGGCTGAGCCAAGGTGTGAGGGCATTTGCCTAAACTTCTTGCGGCCATTGTTGTGCTCCGTGCAGCACTGTCAGCACTTCAATGGCCTCGGGTCTGACGCGATAGGCAATGATGTCGGGCAGGCTCGCGATAACATTCTCTCGCGTTCCGGCGATGCGTCCGGGCCGCCCCATCGCGGGATGTTCTGCCAGGGTTTCCTCGGAGGACAGGATGCGGGCGATCACAATCGCCGCCGCATCCGAGTTGTCCTTCGCGATGTGCTCGCCGATGGAATCAAGCCGCCGCAAGGCCCGTTCCGTCCATAGGATATTTCGGACGCTCACGAGTGGTTGGCAGGCTTCAAGTACTTGCCGATGACTTTCGCCATGTCATCGGCGCTGGCAAAATCGCAACGATCAGCTTCGGCGACGCCCGCTTCAATCTCGGCAAGCTGCCACGTCTCTCGCTCCACAAAACCCGCAATGGCTTGCGCAGCCACGTAAGCTCGGGACCCATCCAGCTTTTCTGCCAGCTGGTCCAGCTTGTCGGCGAGAGCGTCAGGGACGCGCACTGTGAAGGCAGTCATGGCAGGAGCTTTCATTAAAATGTGAGAACCAATGTGGTTAAGCAAGGTTCGTCCGCGCCGAAGTCGTCGGCAGCTTGGGTACGGCAATTTCGCGCGTTGACGGCCAGCCCCTTGCGGGTGTACGCGAAAACCTCCGTGGTACTTTGAGCCGGTCGGCTTGCCGCCACGTTAAACAAGGGGCTAAAAGGCCGGAGCTCGCCCGTCGGCTTCGCTTTTCAGTCCCTTCACCTGTCGAGGGCTCCCGGCCCCGTCAGTCTGGAGACCGAGGACCTGATGAGCGAAAAGACACCCGCATCCCCTTCGCAAACCGCTGCTCCCGCCCGCAAGCTTCGGCAGGCCACACGCCTCGTGCATGGCGGCACCATGCGTTCGCAATTCGGCGAGACATCGGAAGCGCTGTTCCTGACGCAGGGCTATGTCTACGAGAGCATGGAAGCGGCCGAGGCCCGCTTTAAAGGCGAGCTGCCCGGCTTTCTTTATTCGCGTTTCTCCAACCCAACCGTCGCCATGTTCGAACAGCGTATGGCGCTGCTGGAAGGCGCGGAATCTGCGCGGGCGACAGGCAGTGGCATGGCCGCCGTGACCGCCGCGCTGATGGGCCAGGTCAAGGCCGGCGACCATGTCGTCGCCGCCAAGGCACTGTTTGGCTCGTGCCGCTACGTGGTCGAGGAGTTGCTGCCGCGCTTTGGTGTCGAATCGACGCTGGTCGACGGCACGGATCTCGCGCAATGGCGCGCTGCCATGCGTCCCACGACGAAAGTGCTGTTCCTCGAAAGCCCGACCAATCCGCAGCTCGAAATCATCGACATCGCGGCCGTCGCCAAGATCGCCCATGCGGGCGGCGCAATGCTCACCGTCGACAATGTCTTCGCCACGCCGCTGCTGCAAAGCCCGCTGGAAATGGGCGCTGATTGCGTCGTCTATTCCGCGACCAAGCATATCGACGGCCAGGGCCGGTGTCTGGGTGGTGTGATCCTCGCGTCCGAGGAATTCATCCAGGCCCATGTGCATAATCTGCTGCGCCAGACGGGCCCTGCGATTTCGCCTTTCAACGCCTGGGTGCTGCTGAAGGGACTGGAAACTCTGCCCGTGCGCGTGGCCCAGCAGATGCGCTCGGCCGCGACCCTCGCGGATCATCTGGCTGGCAAGCGGGGCGTTGCGCGCGTGCTGTATCCGACCCGCAAGGATCATCCGCAACATGAGCTGGCCATGCGCCAAATGAGCGGCGGCGGCACCGTGCTCGCTCTCGATCTCGCAGGCGGCAAGGACGCGGCGTTCCGCTTTGCCAACCAGCTCCGCGTCATCAAAATCTCGAACAATCTCGGCGACGCTAAAAGCCTCATCACCCATCCCGCGACGACGACGCATCAGCGCCTGTCACCGGCCATCCGGGCGGAATCGGGCATTGGCGACGGGCTTCTGCGTCTCTCGGTCGGCCTCGAGGATGTGGCGGACCTGATCGACGATCTCGATGCGGGGCTCGCCGCGCTCTGAGTTCAGCCAAGATCCTTCGTCATAGACGAGGAATCCATGCCGAAATCGTCCTCTGCCTCGTCGTAGCCGACAAAGCCTGCGGCGAGGAAGAAGGGCTTGGCCGTATCAGTCGAGACCAGCGCGCAATGGGGCAGCCCCAATTCGCGTGCTTTGGTCTCGATCCCGGTCAGGAGCGCCTTGCTCACGCCGCGAAAGCGGAATTCGGGCGCCACATATAGCAGTGTGATCTCTCCGTCGCCGGTGAAGGCGCCGACGCCCGCCATGGCGCCGCCGATCGTGGCGATGGACACGTAACTGCCGGGCGCTTCTATCCACGCCTTCATATTGCCGGGCGTCTTGTTGATGAGCATGCCCTCGACGATAGCCGGGATGCCATTGTGGTCGGGGACGCAGAGCAGCGTGATGGAGTTGCGCACCAGCGCACAGGCCGCGTCGGTATCGCTGGCCTCGGCTTTGCGGATTTCGATTTGATTCATGAAGGCTTCGCTCATCGGGTCGCTTTGTCCGTGATATGGTGCCCGCCACACGCGCACGAGAGGGCTCGACGGCGGTGCGGCCTTTGGGGCAGACTAGATCCATGTACACCGCAGTGACACGCGAAATCCAGGTGACGGTCCTGCCGCAATTCGTGGCGGACCGCTCCGACCCGGACGAGAGCACGTATTTCTGGGCCTATACGGTCGAGATCACCAATCTTGGGCGCGAGGCCGTGCAATTAACGGCGCGCCACTGGACGATCACCGACGGCAACGGCCTTGTTGAGGAAGTGCACGGCCCTGGCGTGATCGGCGAGCAGCCGGTCATTCAGCCCGGCGAATCCTTCCGTTACACCTCTGGCTGTCCGCTCAGCACACCCTCGGGGATCATGATGGGCAGTTACCGCATGGTCGACGATGCCGGCAAAGGTTTCGACGTGGAAATTCCTCCTTTTTCGCTGGTCTGCCCCTATTCCTCTCACTCTCTGAACTGACGTGACGGCCGCCCCTGCCCCCGTCGGACTCGAAGACGTGATTGCGGTCCTGTCGAAGCTCATCGCCTTCGACACGGAGAGTTCACGCTCCAACCTGCCGCTCATCGACTGGGTGGAGGGCTATCTGGAAAATCTCGGCATCGCTTACGTGCGTGTACCAAACGAGAGCGGCGACAAGGCAGCCCTGTTTGCCACCGTCGGCCCCATGTGCGACGGCGGCATCGTCCTGTCAGGCCATTCCGACGTCGTGCCTGTCGAAGGACAGACATGGACGTCGGATCCGTTCACGCTGCGCCGTGCAGGCGGCCGGATTTATGGTCGCGGCGCCTGCGACATGAAGGGCTTCGACGCCGTGGTGCTGGCCATGGCCGCACAGTGGCGGCACATGCCGTTGAAGGCGCCGATCCATATTCTGATCTCCTACGACGAGGAGACCACGTGCCTCGGCCCCGTCGATACGATCGCGCGTTTCGGGCTTGATCTGCCCCGTCCAC
>JAQGKN010000091.1 GCA_028290085.1 Hyphomicrobiales bacterium | reverse complement strand
TCAGCGCATCTGAGACCTCGCCATACACGTCGAGTTGCAATTGGCTTGCTGCCGCATTGCCGATGCGAACAGGCGCCGAGTCACGAAAGCCCTTGAGCCACGGCACTTCCCATTCCGGCAATTGCCGCTCGCCCGCGACGCCATACATGATCTGAAGTTGCGCCGGATCACCAGCAACCGCACGCAGCAGCCAGTCGCGCCAAGCCTGCGCCTCCTCATAATAACCCAGATGCATGAAGGCCTGCAGCGTGAAGGTGGCATCGCGCAGCCAGCAATAGCGATAGTCCCAGTTGCGTGTTCCGCCGATCCATTCAGGCAATGATGTTGTGACGGCGGCAACGATTCCGCCGGTCGGATCGTAAGTCAGGGCCTTGAGTGTGATGAGCGAGCGTTTCACAGCCGCCGACCATGGCCCCACCTGCGGGCAACGATCGGAGAAAGCCTGCCAGAATCCCTCCGTCCGGGCGAGCGCGTCGAATGCATCGCCCGGCGTAAAGACGCTCGCGAGGGATGAATGATGCGTGAGGACAAACGGCACCTGATCGCCTGCACGCACGCGGAAATGACCGACCGTGCGATGATCCGTGCCCTCAAGCCGAACGGGCGTACGCACGACGATCTGGTCGGGGCCGGCGACCGCCGTCATCGTCTCCTCATCGAGGCGGGTAACCCAGGGCACGGTTCGCCCATAGTCGAAACGCAGCACGAGCAAGGTCTCGAAATCCACCTCACCCCATTCACCGACGACGATGCGCACAAGGTCAGCCAAGGGCTCGCGGGGCGGCATGAAGTCGACGAGGATCGCAGCACCCGTCTCCGTCTCGAACCGTGTTTCGAGGATCAGCGTGCCCTCGCGATAACGTCGCGTCACACGCGCCTGCGAGTCGCGGGGCGAGATCGACCAGCAGCCGTTGTCCACATCGCCCAGAAGAGACGCGAAACAGGCAGGAGAGTCGAAGCGCGGCAACCCGAGCCAGTCGATGGAACCGTGTTTGGAAACGAGAGCCCCAGTCTCGCAATCCCCGATCAGGGCGTAGTCCTCGATACGACGCGTCAATATTGACCCCGGCCCTGTCTGAGACGTTCAGAACTTCAATCTGGGGTTGCTGCGCTTTGTGTCAACCGCGCGCAGCCATCACAGGACGATGCGGACGCGATCTGCAACAGGGCCCGCCCTCTTGCAGAGTTCGGGAATCACGATCTCGGAAAAAATGTCGCGGCAGGCTTGAGCCACGAGCTTGGCCGCAGCGCCGCCACGCTCGGGCATCCATGCGAGATTGATGCAGCGAACGGGAGTTGCGGTCGGAAACGCTGCGATAGTCACATCCTCTGCGCTGATGCCCGCGCAATATAGGCAAAGCGGCGTCGTAGCCGTCCAGGCCAACCCGTTGCGCACCTGGTCGAAAACAGCAAAGGACGAATCGAACTCCAGCGAACCGTGCGTATCGATCCCGAACCGCTCGAACTGATGCTCCACGATGCGGCCGACGCGGCGCTTCCGGCCGTAGCGCACCATGTCGAGTGACGATGCCAGTTCGGCCATGTCGGTCCAGTCGCGCGGAGCTTCGCGTCCGCGCGGAAGGCACAACACCACTGGTTCGGTCAGCAGCGGCATTAATTCGGCGCCGTCGAAACCGTCGGCCTGTTCTGAGGTGATGATCATGTCGATCTCACCGCGCACAAGTTCCGGGACCATGGGATGCGTGGTGCCACTGGTGATCGAAAGATTGCCCACTTTACCGGCGAGCCGATGCACGAGATGGGGCAGCAGCGCGGCTGCCACCGACTCGATGAGGCCGATCTTCAGCTCGGGAATATCATTGTCGCGATAGCGCTGAAGGCCGATCTCCATGTCGGAGATGTCGCCGAACAATTTGCGGGCACGCCGCCGCAGGAATTCACCGGCGGTTGTTGGACGCGGCGGACGGACGGAGCGGTCGACGAGGAGCAGTCCGAGATCGCGTTCGAGCTTGGACAGATGCTGCGAGACAGCAGCCTGCGTAACATCGAGGGAGCGCGCGGCCGTCGTCAATCCGCCTGTTTCGCAAACTGCGAGGAAGATTTCGAGTCCTCTGATGTCCAACGCGTGCGCCTCCGGGAAGCCATCTGCCCGGAGGGTAAAGTGCAAGCAACGT
Source organism: Hyphomicrobiales bacterium (assembly GCA_028290085.1). Taxonomy (GTDB): domain Bacteria; phylum Pseudomonadota; class Alphaproteobacteria; order Rhizobiales; family Beijerinckiaceae; genus Terripilifer. Next base: position 1,378 of record JAQGKN010000091.1, on the reverse strand, counting down.
GCCGCAACTTATGACAACGCCACAACCAGGATCAGCTGGACGAGACAAGCCGCAGATGCGCGCCGTCCGTCACGGGAGCCTTGGGAAGACCCGGAAACAGGTCGTCCGGCAGCGTGGAGACATGCGCCAGGATTTCCGCAGCGGGCAAGACGTCTGCATATTTCGCGTGCATATCGCACAGGTTAACGGCGTGACTGGCTTGAGAACGGTCAAAGCACCCATCTTCTGCGATGGCGACGCGGAAGTTCAGACTGAAGGCATCAATCACCGTGGCGCGAACGCAGCCTGATGTCGTGGTGCCTGTGACGATGACACTGTCGGCCCCGAGCAATTGCAGATAGCTCGCGAGGTTGCTCCCAAAGAAGCCGGATGGCTTCTGCTTGTAGATCATGATGTCCTGCGGAGCAGGCTTGATCTGCGCGACGATTTCGTTGGCGTCGAGCGTCTGCGTCGGACGCGGCACGGATTCACCCGTGCGCGTATTCTTCCACGACCAGCTGCCCATATCCCATCCATCGGGACGCGTCTGCCCCGTGGTGTAGATGACCGGGAGCTTCTTGCCCCGGAAGGCCTCGGCGAGCGTGCCAATGACGGAAATCGCATCCCAGCTTTCCGCACCGCATGAATTGCTCCACCGCTTGATGGCGTCGAGGATGGGTTCCGGCTTGTCGCCCGCAAACCCATAGCTCACGTCGATGATGAGCAGAGCGGGCTTTTTTCCAAAGCCCGCTCGCGCACCGAAGCCCGAACTGGCGAAGACCTGTTTGTCGCGTTCCGTGAGATAAGCATCCCAGATCCGGCCGTTTTTCACGTCTTCACCCATCGGAGCCTCCTTAGTAGTTGACGGCCTTGGCCTCGACCGGGGTTGCGCCCTTGGGCAGGTCGTACATGCCGGACTCGAGACCGTCGAAGAAGGTCAAGACTTCGGCCGTCTTCACGACGTCGGCGTATTTCGCATTCATGTCGCAAAGATTGATCGCGTGGCTCGCCTGCGAACGATCGAAGCAGCCTTCTTCCGCCACAGCGACGCGGAAGTTCAAGCTGAATGCGTCGAGCACAGTCGCGCGCACGCAACCCGACGTCGTCGTGCCCGTAACGATCACGCTGTCGCAGCCGAGCAATTGCAGATAGCTCGCCATGTTGGTGCCAAAAAAGCCGGACGGCTTCTGCTTCAGGATCACGATATCCTGTGGTCCCGGAGCAATTTCGGCGACGATCTGGTTGCCGTCGATATTGCTGACCGGCACCTTGGGCTTTTCAGAACCACGGCTGTTCTTCCAGCCCCAGGAGCCCGCATCCCAATTGTCTTCGCGGCGCACGCCTGTCGTATAGAGGACTGGGATGCCCTTCACGTGGGCCTTGTCGACAAGAGACTTGA
>JAQGKN010000066.1 GCA_028290085.1 Hyphomicrobiales bacterium | reverse complement strand
AGCGAGGGCGGTTCAACCTTGATGCCGAGGCGCAGCGCCTCGTTGCGGAATTCCGAGAGCTTGTCGGTGTTCGATTTATCGAGCGTCATCGAGGCTGCGATGAACTCGACCGGATAATTGGCCTTGAACCAGCCTGTCTGGTAGGCGATCAGCGCATAGGCCGCCGCGTGGCTCTTGTTGAAGCCGTAATCGGCGAATTTGGCCAGCAGGTCGAAGATCTCGTCGGCCTTGGCCTTGGGGATATCGTTCTTGACCGCCCCGTCCACGAAGCGCTCGCGCTGCGCGTCCATTTCCGCCTTGATCTTCTTGCCCATCGCGCGGCGCAGAAGATCGGCTTCGCCGAGCGAATAGCCAGACAGGATCTGGGCGATCTGCATCACCTGTTCCTGATAGACGATAATACCGAAGGTCTCCTTCAAGACCGTTTCGATCAACGGATGAATGTAATCCGCCGGGATCTCGCCGTGCTTCACCGCGCAATAGGTCGGGATGTTGGCCATCGGGCCTGGACGATAGAGCGCCACCAGCGCGATGATGTCCTCGAGACGGTCGGCGCGCATTTCCGACAGCGCCTTGCGCATGCCTGCGCTTTCCACCTGGAACACGCCGACGGTTTCGCCACGCCCCAACATTTCATAGGTCTTTTTGTCGTCGAGCGGGATTTTCCCGATATCGACGTCGATGCCGCGATTGGCCAGCAACTGCACGGTCGTCGACAGGGTCGTGAGTGTCTTCAGGCCGAGAAAGTCGAATTTAACGAGGCCCGCTGGCTCGACCCATTTCATGTTGAATTGGGTCGCCGGCATATCCGATTTCGGATCGCGATAAAGCGGCACGAGTTCGTCGAGCGGTCGGTCGCCGATGACGATACCCGCGGCGTGCGTCGAGGCGTTCGAATAGAGCCCTTCCAGCGTCTCCGCGATCTTGAGCAACTTGCCGACATTCGCGTCGGTCTCAGCGGCCTCGCGCAGGCGCGGCTCGGATTCGATGGCCTGGGCCAGCGTCACTGGATTGGCTGGATTTTGGGGCACCAGCTTGGCAAGCTTATCGACCTGCCCGAGCGACATTTCCAGCACGCGCCCGACATTGCGCAGCACGCCTCGCGCCAGGAATGAACCGAAAGTGATGATCTGCGCCACCCGGTCCACGCCGTAGCGCTGGCGCACATAGCGGATCACCTCGTCGCGCCGCGTCTGGCAGAAGTCGATATCGAAGTCGGGCATCGACACGCGTTCCGGGTTGAGGAAGCGTTCGAAGAGCAGGCCGAAGCGGATCGGGTCGAGATCGGTGATGGTCAGCGCATAGGCGACGAGCGAGCCTGCGCCGGAGCCACGGCCCGGCCCCACCGGAATGCCCTGCGCTTTCGCCCATTTGATGAAGTCGGCGACGATGAGGAAGTAGCCGGGAAATTTCATGCGCGTGATGATGCTGAGCTCGAAGGCGAGCCTTTCCCGGTAATCCGTGGCGGTAAAACCGTCCGCCGGGCCGTGAGCATCGAGGCGGGCTTCGAGCCCCTCCACCGCCTGCGCACGCAGCTCCTCGACTTCGTCGCGCGCCGATCCATCGACTGAGGTAAAGCGCGGCAGGATTGGTTTGCGCGTCAACGGACGATACGCGCAGCGCATCGCGATCTCGACCGAGTTGTCGGTGGCCTCGGGAAGATCCTTGAACAGCGCCAGCATTTCGGCGCGCGTCTTGAAGCGATGCTCCTTGGTGAGGCGCCGCCGCTCAGGCGTGCCGATCAGCGTGCCGTCGGCAATGCAGAGCAGCGCGTCTTGCGCTTCGTAATCCGAGCGGGCGGCGAAATATGGCTCGTTGCTGGCAACAAGCGGCAGGCCGTTGCTGTACGCGATTTTGATGAGCTGGGGCTCGACAAGCTTTTCCTCGTCCGTGCCATGGCGCTGGAGTTCGAGATAGAGCCTGCGTTCGAACAGCGGCCGCAGCTGCGACAGCCGCGCCTCCGCCGCGTCAGGACGGCCGAGCCGCAGAGCGTGATCGATGGGGCCGTTGGGACCGCCGGTCAGGGCGATCAGGCCGCCCGTGAGTCCGGCCAGACCTTCGATGCCGATATGGGGCAAGTCGCCGGGCTGCGGATCGAGCCAGGCGCGCGAGCCGAGTCGCATCAGGTTGGAATAGCCCTCTTCCGATTGCGCGATCAGAACGAGTGGCGCACGGCCGAGACTGGTGAAATCGTGACGCGCGCCGAGCGCGGCGGCGTCGCGGAAGTCGATGGTGAGCTGGATGCCGACGATGGGCTGGATGCCGTCCTTGGACAGCTTTTCAGAAAATTCGAGCGCGCCGAAGAGGTTGTTGGTGTCGGTGATCGCCAGCGCAGGCATGCCGTCGGCCACCGCCATCTTGCCGAGCTTGGCAATGGTCAGCGCGCCTTCGCGAAGGGAGAAGGACGTGTGGACGTGCAGATGCACGAAGCCGACGTCTTTGATCACGCTACCCACGATGGCCACCCCTTAAGCAAGGCGTGCATCATCGGACATGCAGCTCAGCGGGTCGAGCGTTGCGTTGGGGCCATCAACAGCTGCGACGCCGCAGGCCGTGTATTCACACGGGAACACCCGCACCCATGGCATGGGCCACCATAACGATCATCCCCAGGAAGGCACCCAGCGAGGCGAGTTCGGCGAGGTCAGACAGGACGAAACGAAACATGAAACTCTCCCGTATCAGCGGTGTGGAAAAGAATGTTCCTGTTTTGTTCTTTTGTCAAATCGCGTGATTTGGAGCAGATCGCTATGTCTTTATGTTTGCTCGGAACTCGTTGCCGTCATTGCGAGCGAAGCGAAGCAATCCAGTACGGTCCTGCGACTCCTGGATTGCTTCGTCGCTTCGCTCCTCGCAATGACGCTCGATGGTTTCCGGCCCCGCTCACGCGCCCGGCGCGACGAAACTCTGCCAGCCATCCGCCCGCAGCTGGCAGGCCGGGCAGACGCCGCAGCCCCTGCCCCAGTCGTGCGTGATCTCGCGATTACCCGCGTAGCAGGAGTGGGTTTTCTCGCAGACGATCTTCAGGAAGGCCTCGCCGCCCAGCTCCCGGGCCATGGCGAAGGTCTGGGCCTTGTCGATCCACATCAGGGGCGTTTCGAGCACGAAGCGGCGCTCGAGGCCGAGGTTGAGGGCCACCTGCATCGCCTTGATCGTATCGTCGCGGCAATCGGGGTAGCCGGAATAGTCGGTCTCGCAGACGCCGGTGACTATATGTTTCAGCCCGCGCCGGTAGGCGAGCGCGGCTGCGAAAGCCAGAAAGATCAGGTTGCGTCCGGGCACGAAGGTGTTGGGTAGCCCGTCTTCGCCCATCCGCATTTCGACATCGCGAGTCAGCGCCGTGTTCGACAATGTGCCGATGGCATCAAGACCGACCACGACGTCCTCGCCGAGCTTCGCGGACCATTCCGGGAAGGCCGCGCGCATGGCGGCGAGCACGGTCAGGCGGCAATCGAGCTCGATTCGGTGGCGCTGGCCGTAGTCGAAGCCGATTGTCTCGACACGCTCGTAGCGTTCCAGAGCCCAGGCAAGGCAGGTCGTCGAATCCTGCCCACCTGAAAAGAGCACCAGCGCGCCGCCCGGTATCGCCTTGTTCGCGCCCATGCTGCCCTCAGTCCAGTTCGACGACGAGCCCGTCGCGCAGGGTCACGCGCCGGTCCATGCGCGAAGCCAATTCCAGATTATGCGTCGCGATGAGCGCTGCAAGGCCGGACATGCGCACGAGATCGGTCAGAGCGCCGAAGACATGATCGGCAGTCTTCGGGTCGAGGTTGCCGGTCGGCTCGTCGGCGAGAAGAACGCGCGGATTGTTGGCGACAGCTCGCGCGATGGCGACGCGCTGCTGTTCGCCGCCTGACAATTCGCCGGGCCGGTGCTTCGTGCGCTTGCCCAGACCCAGATAGGTCAACAGTTGCGAAGACCGATCGCGCGCCTCGGCCTTCGACAGGCCCCGAATCATTTGTGGCAGCATGACGTTCTCGGCAGCCGAAAACTCCGGCAGCAAATGGTGGAACTGATAGACGAAGCCGATCTCGATGCGCCGCAGCGCAGTTCGCGCATCGTCATCCATATGCGCCGTCGGCTGGTCGCCCACGAAGACCTCTCCGCCATCGGGGCGTTCCAGCAAACCCGCGATATGGAGCAGCGTCGATTTTCCGGCGCCCGACGGCGCGATCAGTGCGACGGACTGCCCCGGCCAGATCGCCAGTTCCGCGCTGCGCAAAATCTCGAGCGTGTTCTCGGCCTGCACATAGCGCCGTTCGACCTGATGCAGGAAAATCGCGGGATCGCTCAACGGGGCCTCACTCGTAACGCAGGGCTTCCACCGGATCGAGCTTGGCAGCCCGGCGCGATGGAAAGATGGTGGCCAGCACCGAGAGCGTCAGCGACAGGCCGACGACGGCGATGACGTCGGAAGGTTCGATGACGGAAGGAAGCCGGCTCAGCAGATAGAAGTTCGGGTCGAAGATATTCAGCCCCAAGAGTCTGTTCAGTCCCTGCCGGATCGGCTCGAGATTATGTGCGACCAGCAGCCCGAGCAGGAAGCCGGCCAGCGTGCCAGATATGCCGATGGCTGCGCCCGTGATGAGGAACACGCGCTGGATGGCGCCCCGCGTGGCGCCCATCGTGCGCAGGATGGCGATGTCGCGACCCTTGTCCTTCACCAGCATGGTCAGGCCGGAAATGATGTTGAGGGCCGCCACCAGGACAATGAGCGTGAGGATGAAGAACATCACCGTGCTCTCGATCTTCAGCGCATCGAAGAAGCTTTTATTGCGCTGGCGCCAGTCCGTCATGATCATCGGACGCTGCACGGCGGCATCGAGCTTTTCGCGATAGGCGTCCATGTTGTCGGGCTTGTCGACGAAGGCCTCGATCACGCTGGCCTCGTTCTCCTTGTTGAAGAAGGACTGCGCTTCGTCGAAGGGCATGTAGACGAAAATGCCGTCGAATTCCGATACGCCGATCTGGAAGATCGCAACAACAGGATATGTCTTGATACGCGGCGCAATGCCGAAGGGCGTCGAGGCTCCGCGCGCTGTCAGGATGGTGACATTGTCGCCGACCCGGACGCTGAGCTGTTCGGCCATTTTCTGCCCGATGGCGACGCCGCCGAGCGTATCGAAGGACTCGAGCGTGCCAAGTTTCACATTGTTGGCGATGCCCGGCAGCAACTTGATGTCTGCTTCGCGAATGCCGCGCACCAGTGCGCCTGTCTGCTGATATTGCGACGAGACACCGGCGGCGCTTTCGACCATGGGCAGAGCGAGCGTGACGCCCTTCACCTTCTTGATGCGGTCGACAACCTCGTCGAAATCCGTCAGCGGCCGTTCGACGCCCTGCAGAAAGACGTGACCGTTGATGCCGACGATCTTGTTCATCAGCTCGATGTGAAAGCCGTTCATGACGGACATGACGACGATGAGCGTGGCAACGCCAAGCGCAATGCCTGCGAAGGAGAAGCCGGCGATGACGGATACAAAGCCCTGCGCGCGGCGTGCCCGCAGATAGCGGAATGCGATCATCCATTCGAAGGACGCGAAGGCACGTGTCGCTACGGGACCTACGGCCTGCGACAGACCGGTTTCAGCGGCGACGGTCATGAAGCGGCTCCGCGCGGCACGTACCGGGCAGCGACGTTTAGTGTTCTGATCGGCATAGTGATCATCATACGTTCAGCCGGTCCAATCTCGCAGTTAGCCACACTCAACACCGTCGTCATTGCGAGGAGCGGAGCGACGAAGCAATCCAGGAGCCGCGAGACCGCACTGGATTGCTTCGCTTTGCTCGCAATGACGGCAACGAGGCCGATGCTTCTTCTGGGAGAAGCGGGCCACGTTCTCGTCGCGAAAATCCTACTTCTTCCCAACCGCCAGCTTCGCAACGACCTCGTCCAGAGACAGCAATTCCTTTGCGCCACTGCGGCGGTTTTTCAGCTCGATCTTGCCGTCTGCCAGCCCCTTGGGGCCGACGATCACCTGATGCGGCAGGCCGATGAGATCCATCGTCGCGAATTTCGCGCCGGGACGCTCGTCGCGATCATCGTAGAGCACGTCAAAACCGGCCTTGGTGAACTGGTCGTAGAGGCTCTGGCAAGCAGCGTCCGTCGCCGCATCGCCCGGCTTCAGATTGGCGAGGCCAATATCGAAGGGCGCTACAGCTTCGGGCCAAATGATGCCGTTGTCGTCATGGTTGGCCTCGATCAGCGCCGCAACGAGACGCGAGGGACCGATGCCGTAGGAGCCCATCTGCACCGGCACCTCCTTGCCGTCGGGGCCGTTGACCACGGCCCGCATGGGCTCGGAGTATTTCGTACCGAAGGAGAAAATATGGCCGACTTCAATGCCGCGCGCAGAGACTTTGACGTCTTCTGGCAGAGCATCGAAGGCGGGCGCGTCGTGCATCTCGGAGGTCGCTGCGTAATGCTGCGTCCAGCGATCCACCTCGGCCTGCATGACCGCGCGATCGTCGAATGCGATCGAGTCCTCAGGCGTCGACAGGGACAGATAGTCCTTGTGGCAGAACACTTCGCTTTCACCCGTCGAAGCCAGGATGATGAACTCGTGGCTCAGGTTGCCGCCGATCGGCCCGGTCTCTGCAACCATCGGGATCGCCGTCAGACCCATGCGCGCGAAGGTGCGCAGATAGGCGACGAACATCTTGTTGTAGGAGTGGCGCGCGCCCTCGGCATCGAGGTCGAAGGAATAGGCGTCCTTCATCAGGAACTCGCGCGAGCGCATGACGCCGAAGCGCGGGCGCACCTCGTCGCGGAACTTCCACTGGATATGATAGAGATTGAGCGGCAAGTCCTTGTAGGACCGCACGCTACCCCGGAAGATCTCGGTGATCATCTCTTCATTCGTGGGCCCGAACAGAATGTCACGCTCGTGCCGATCCGTGATGCGTAGCATTTCCTTGCCGTAATCGTCGTAGCGGCCGGATTCACGCCAAAGGCCGGCGGACTGGATGACCGGCATCAGCAGCTCGACGGCCCCTGCCCGATTCTGCTCTTCGCGCACAAGGGCGTTGATCTTGTTCAGGACCCGCAGGCCCAGCGGCAGCCATGCGTAAATGCCCGATGACTCCTGCCGGATCATGCCGGCTCGCAGCATGAGGCGGTGCGAGACTATCTCGGCCTCTTTCGGGGTTTCACGCAGTATGGGCAGGAAATATCGGGAAAGACGCATAGCGGAGCCCGGGACTTTCGGAAGAGGAATCGGATCGGGCGCACCCTGAGGGCGCCACCTGCGGGCTAACAAACGCAAACCCGCCAAAAAGACAAGACACCGGGCAGTGACCCGGAAAATGAGCAATCCCCAGCTTAGCTGCCGTAAGCCATTCGACCCATGGAAAACACTGTTTAAACATGAACTTAAAAGAAAAAGCCTAATTGTTGCGCAGAGTGCACAATGCCAGTGACAAGCCAAAAATCCTGCGCTAATGTCGCATGGCTTATCCGAAAGGAGGCCGCTTCCGGGTCTACCGGAACCGTGCTGCAGTCCAAGTCGCGGGAGGAGCCTTTTCCGGTGCGATCACAAGGTGGCCATGGAGCTGCCAGGGGTCGTAGCCACGTAAAGTGGTCATAAAAAGACCGGGAAAGGGCGAGACAAGGAGCCTGTAGAAGCAAGGAATCAACCTCGGAGGGGGCTTGATCCTTGCTTTTATTTTGCCCGCGATTCCGATCAAAGCTGCTGTCCAGAGCCTGCCGAAGCTTTGCTCAGACGTCGCCCCGCTCCCAGTTCGCCTTTGTTTCCAAAGCGAAATCCGTGAAGCTTCCAGCTGCGATCGATGCACGCATCCCGGCCATCAGGTCCTGATAGTAGGATAGGTTGTTCCAGGTCAGCAACATCATGCCTAAAATTTCACCAGACCTCATCAGGTGGTGCAGATAGGCGCGCGAGTAATCGCGAGCGGCAGGGCAGCTGGAATTTGCGTCCAGCGGACGCGGATCATCGGCATGTTTGGCGTTGCGCAGATTGATGCGACCAGCTCGCGTATAGGCAAGGCCATGCCGGCCGGCGCGTGTCGGCATCACGCAATCGAACATGTCCACGCCGCGCCGCACAGATTCGATCAGGTCGTCGGGCGTGCCCACGCCCATGAGATAGCGCGGCTTGCCTTTGGGCAGATACGGCTCGACCACGTCGATCATCGCCAGCATGATGTCCTGCGGCTCACCGACCGCGAGCCCGCCGATGGCAAGGCCGCCGAAGTCCATGTCGGCCAGCGCCTTGGCGCTCTCGGTCCGCAGATGCGGCACCGCCCCACCCTGCACGATGCCAAAGGTCGTCTGGCCCGGCTGGCCCCGGAACGCCTTGCGCGAGCGCTCGGCCCAGCGCAGCGAGAGCCGCATGGCGCGCTCGGCCTCCGCATCGGAACAGGGCAGTTTCACGCATTCATCGAACTGCATCTGGATGTCCGAGCCGAGCAGGCTCTGGATTTCCATCGAGCGCTCGGGCGTCAGCACATGCTTGGCGCCGTCGATATGCGATTGGAAGGTAACCCCGTTCTCATCGAGCTTGCGTAGCTTGGAGAGAGACATCACCTGAAAGCCGCCGGAATCGGTGAGGATCGGGTGCGGCCAGTTCATGAATTTATGCAGGCCGCCCAGCGCGGCGACACGCTCTGCGCCGGGGCGCAGCATGAGATGGTAGGTGTTGCCGAGCACAACGTCGGCGCCCAGCGCTCGCACTTGATCGGTGTACATCGCCTTCACCGTTGCCGCCGTGCCGACCGGCATGAAAGCGGGCGTGCGGATCGTGCCGCGCGGCATGCGGATTTCGCCAGTGCGCGCGGCGCCGTCGGTGGCAAAGGTTTCGAATGTGAAGGGCTGGGTCATCGTCATCTTTTGATTGGGTTCGCGTTCATACGGCAGCGCCGCGCGTTTGTCGCGCCTGGCGTCACGGAGCCTTGCTACCCAGCGTCGAGACCTTGACGATCTTGTATGCGCCGCTGTCGCCGTCTCGCCAGAACATGTTGAAAAACTCGCCGTGGGCGATGCGGGTGGAGCGAAGGTCGGTGTTCCAATAGCGATCTGTGGCGTCCGGGCCCAAATCGACGCGGCCCGCCGAATCAAGCACGAACGCGCGCTGGTTTGGCCCTTCAAGATCGATGCAGCCGAAGGCGGCGCTCGGTCCTGCGACGGCCAGTGTCGTGGTGTCCACCAAAAGGTCCACGACGAGCGGGCTCTCGGTGGGGTCGTCGATCCAGCGCGCGATGACCCGCATCATTCGTGTTTCGCTCACGGCTCCGACCGCTCAAGCAAGCAGGCATCGCCGTAGCTGTAGAAGCGGTATTCATGCGCGATGGCATGAGTATACGCGGCCTTCATGCGCTCGAAGCCCGCAAAGGCGCAGACGAGCATGAAGAGCGTCGAGCGCGGCAGATGGAAATTGGTCAGCAGCACATCCACCGCCTTGAAGCGATAACCCGGCGTGATGAAGATCGACGTATCGCCCGCGAAAGGATGGACCACGCCGTCTGCATCGGTCGCGGTCTCCAGGATGCGCAACGAGGTCGTCCCTGTCGCGACGATGCGACCGCCGCTGGCGCGCGCTGCGTTCAACGTCGCGGCCACCGCCTCCGACACAACACCAAATTCGGCGTGCATGCGATGGTCCTGCGTGTCCTCTGCCTTCACGGGCAAGAAGGTGCCCGCCCCCACGTGCAAAGTGACGCGCTGGATGGACACGCCGCGCGCCTCGAGCGCCGCGACCAGCTCGGGCGTGTAGTGCAGACCCGCAGTGGGGGCCGCGACAGCTCCGGGCTCGTTAGCAAAAAGGGTCTGGTAATCAGCACCATCGCGCGCATCCTCGGGGCGCTTGCCTGCGATGTAGGGAGGCAGTGGCATGTGCCCGTGCCGCACAATGGCCTCGTCGAGCGCAGGGCCGGTGAGGGAAAAATCGAGCACGATTTCGCCGCCCTCGCCCTTCTCGCTCACATCTGCATGCAACTGCCCGAGCATGCAGGCCGCACTCTCGGATGCCTCGCCAAAGGAAATGCGCTCGCCGAGTTTCAGCTTCTTGGCCGGCCGCACGAAGGCACGCCATTGATGATCACTCTCGCGCTTGTGCAGCATAACCTCCATGCGCGCGACATTCTCGCCGCGACGCCGCGTCCCGTCGAGGCGTGCTGGAATGACGCGCGTATCGTTGACGACGAGTACGTCGCCAGGACGCAGGATGTTGGGGAAGTCGCGGATACCGAGATCTCCGAAAGGCCCCCCGTTTGCAGGCACATAGAGCATGCGCGCAGAGTCACGCGGCTCTGCGGGGCGCAGCGCGATGCGTTCTTCGGGAAGATCGAAATCGAACAGGTCGACTTTCATGGGTACCTTTGCGAACCGAGCTCAACCTTGCCGTCATTGCGAGGAGCGAAGAGACGCGGCAATCCAGGAGTCGCAGGAACGTACTGGATTGTTTCGCGTCGCTCGCAATGACGACAACGCGATGCGCCCTCGCCTGAGTGGGTTAGGCAGGGATCTCGCTTTGGGCGAGCGATAACGTGCCGCCAAACTCTTCTTCCATCCGTGCGACCAGCTTCACGATCATGCCGCCGAGATCGCCCGAGGTCAGCAGCAGCACCACGTCGCCTGGCACGAGACGCGTCACGATGGCGTCGATATTCTCCGCCTGATCGTGGCCGAGCCGCACGGCGGTCACATCGGGGTTTTGCGACACGCGCGCTGCGATCTCGTCGTAGCTCACCTGATCGTGCGACTCCGCGCCATGATCTGGCGGGGCCGAGATGAACAGATGATCGGCACCCCGGAACACATCGTCGTACCAGTGAATGGTCGCGCGATTGCGCCAGCTGAATGTATGCGGCTCGAAGACGATATGCAGACGACGCCCCGGAAAGTGCAGTTCGATAGCATCAATTGCAGCACGCGCTTTTTCGCGCGACGAGCCGAAGCCCTCGTAGACTGGCACGGACGAAGTGGCAGTAAGCTTGTCCATGCGCCGCACGACGCCGAGAAAAGACGCGAAGCCCTTCTGCAGATCGGCGGGTGTCACGAGCCCCTTTTCGAGCAGCAGCGCAGCGGCCCCTGCCATGTTCTGCAAATTATGTGCGCCGAGCAGATGTGTCTGGAAACGGCCGACTTCTTGACCGCGCGCCACAAGCGTGAAGCGGCTGATTTCGCCGTAGACGATGTCAGTCAGGTAATAGTCAGCGCTCGTGTCCTGCAAGGCGTAGGTCGCGACGCGCGAGCCTGCGTGAGCTGCCACTTTCACGGCGTGCGGCTCATCTTTGCAGACAACCAGCAGCCCGTCTTCCGGCAGCCGCTCAATAAGCTCTACGAACGGCTTTTCGTAGTCGGCCTGCGTCGGGAAAATATTGACGTGGTCATGGACGGCAGCCGTCAGCAGCACGGTGCGCGCGTCGTAATGCAGAAATTTGGCGCGTGGATCTGTGTTGCTCGAGGGATATTCGTCACCCTCGATGACGAATTCCGGGGCCGTCCCGAGCCCCGCGTTGATGCCGAGGTTTTTGGGCACTGCGCCGACGAAATAGCCGGGATCGCGTCCCGCTTCCGTCAGCGCCCAGGCGACGAGGCTCGCTGTGGTCGATTTGCCGTAGCTGCCGACGACAACCAGCGACTGGCGCGAGCGCGCGATGCCGGCCAGCACGTCGGGATAGGAGGTGATCGGCTTGCCGGTCGCGTGGGCGGCGGCGACCTCGGCATTGTCCATCGTCAGCTTGGCGTGCTTGCCCACAACGATGAGATCCGCCTCAGCGGGAATATTGTCTGGAGAATGCGGCGTGCGCACACGGATGCCGTGGCGCGGCAGCAATTCGCTGGCCGGCGGGTAAAAGCCCTCGTCCGAGCCCGTGACCTCCCAGCCCTGCATCCGCATCAGCAGAGCGGTCGCGCTCATGCCGATGCCGGCAATGCCGATGAAATGCACATGCTTGGTCATGCCGGTCTCCGGGCGCGCGAATCCGCCGGGCGAGAATACCCCGCCCGGCAGATGGCATCAGAAGCGAAGGTCAGCTCAGCTTGGCGGAGATGATCTGGTCAGGAT
>JAQGKN010000044.1 GCA_028290085.1 Hyphomicrobiales bacterium | reverse complement strand
ACTATCAGGCGCTGCCGTCGGTCGACATCCAGATGGCGGCAGCTGCCGACACCGTGGTCGCCGACCTGATGGCGGAACTCGGTCCCGGCAAGCGCGATCCCTGGCAGAAGGCCGTCCGCAAGGAGGTCAAGGTCGACCCCTCGCGCGTCACCATGGACCAACTCGCCAGCAGCCTGCGGGCCGCTTTCAAGAACCCGGACAAGGTCAGCCTCGCGGCGCTTTGCCGTGGCTGGCCCGCCGATCTCTGGCCCTTCCGCTTCCCGCAGGCCTATCTGGGCAAGGACGGCGGCGGCGGCATCGGCTCCGGCCCGGCTCTGTCGGTCGGCGCTGCACTCGCCAACCACACGCGCGGCATCGACACGGTTGCCGTGCTCGGCGACGGTGACTTCGCGATGGGCGGTCACGCGATCTGGACGGCTGTGCGGCACAAGATCCCGCTGCTTGTCCTGCTCAACAACAACCGCTCCTACTTCAACGACGAGCTGCATCAGGAATCCGTGGCACGCCGCCGTGGCCGTCCCCTGCAGAACCGCTGGATCGGCCAGGTCATGACCGACCCCGACCTCGACTTCGCAAAATTCGTCGAAGCGCAGGGCGCTGTGGGCATCGGTCCGGTGAAAACCCCGGCCGAGCTCGAGGCAGCCATCACGCGCGGGGTCGAGATCATGCGCTCGGGTGGCGTCTGCCTCATCGACGTGCATGTCGAGCCGGGCGAAGAGCGCGGCGCGGCCTCCACGGGCCTGCGCAAGACCTGATCTCCCGCTCGCGGGACACGACAAACAAAGGGGCGTCACCCGAAAGGTGGGGCCCCTTTGCCCGTTTGGAGAAGGCCGCAGCCGTTTGCGGGGGGCCGCCCACCTGTTATTGATCGAGCGAAATCGCCGGCCGGATATCCGGCCATCCGGGCGGAGGAGCGCAGCCGTGCAACGTCTCACCATCAGCCTCGACGATAATATCGCCATCGCCATCGACACGTTCATGGCCAAGCAGGGCTACAACAATCGGTCGGAGGCGATCCGCGATCTCGTGCGTGACGCGCTCGTGCGCATGGAAGGCGCTAATCCCTCGACACATCGCTGCGTCGCCGCAGTTTCCGACGTCTACGACTACGACGGCCGCGATCTGGCGATGCGTCTCGATCGCGCGCAACACGAGCACCACGATCTCACCATTTCCTCCATGCGCACGCGGCTCGATCATCGCCATTGCATGGAAGTGACGCTGCTGCGCGGTCATACCGATGCGGTGCGCCGCCTTGCGGCCGCCACCATGTCGGAGCGGGGCGTGCATTTCGGGCAGGTCAATCTGGTGCCGATTCGCGACGAAGGTGCGGGCCATCGGCATGACGATGACGGCCACCATCACGAGCACAGCACGCCCGCGCTCTGAGGCAGGGCACAGGCCTTTTCCGCGCGCCGCTTTACAGGCGGCCCGGTGCGGATGCACAATCCCCCACAACACGGGCGCAATAACGACCCGTCACTTTGGGAGGAAGCCATGCCGCATGATGTGATCACGCTCGAGAACGTGAAAATCGAGCGCGACGAGGGTACGACGTTCATCATTCTGAACCGTCCCGACAAGCGCAATGCCATGTCGCCGCAACTGCACATGGACATGTGCGAGGCGCTCGACTGGGCCGAGATGGACGACCAGACGAAGGTTGTCGTGATCACCGGCGCCGGCGGCAATTTTTGCGCCGGGCAGGATCTCAAACTCTATTTCCGTGGCACCGAAGGCGACCCCAAGGCGCGCGTACGCGCCCGCCGCGCAGCCCATACATGGCGCTGGGATCGCCTGTCATCCTTCCCCAAGGCGACCATCGCCATGGTGCACGGCTATTGCTTCGGCGGCGGGTTCACGCCGGTCATCGCCTGCGACTTCGCGGTGGCAGCTGACGACGCGACCTTTGGCCTGTCGGAAGTCAACTGGGGCATCATTCCCGGCGGTCTCGTCGCCTGGGCCGTGACCGAAATCATGGGCTATCGCGATGCCATTTATTACTCGGTCACCGGCGACAAGTTCAGCGGCAAGGAAGCTGCCGCGATGAAGTTCGTCAACAAATCCGTGCCGCTCGAGAACTTGCGCGAAGAGACGCTCGCGCTCGCCCGCAAACTCGAGGCAAAGAGCCCGGCAGCCGTGCGCTATACCAAGGAAGCTGTGCGCTCGGTGCGCCGCATGACCAAGGATCAGGCGCTCGATTATCTGAACTGCAAGAGCGACGCGCTGAAGCACGTCGATCCGGAAGGTGGCCGCGCCAAGGCAATGAAGATGTTCCTGGACGACAAAGTGTTCAAGCCCGGCCTCGGCGAATTCAAGCGCTGACACGCGTCCGCGCGGTGTGACCGGCGGCCGGGCAAACACCCGGCTTCCGCCGCCGCGCGGTTTTGTTTTTCGCTGATTTGAAGGAGCCCGCTCATGGCGTGCCGCCGTCCTTTTTCCGGAGCAATATTCCTGATCGCTTTTGCGGCTGTCTGGCTGCCGGCGACCGCGCGCGCCGATCAGGCCATGATCGACGCCGCGAAAAAGGAGGGGCAGCTCACCTGGTACACGACGCAGATCATCGATCAGTTCGCACGCCCCGCCGCGCAGGCGTTCGAGAAGAAATACGGCGTGAAAGTCAATTATGTCCGCGCCAATTCAAACGATGTCGCGCTGCGCGTTCTCAATGAGGGTCGCGCAAACAATATGCAGGCGGACGTCTTCGACGGTACGACGGCGACAGCCGCGCTGAAGAAGGAAGGGCTCGTCGCGCAATACGTGCCGGAAAACGCCAAACGCCTGCCCAAGACATACGTCGATGTCGAGGGCTATTGGGTCGCGACAAATCTCTATGTGCTCACGCCCGGCTACAACACCGAGCTGATCAAGAAGGGCACGGAGCCACGCAATTTCCAGGATCTTCTCGATCCCAAGTACAAGGGCAAGATCGCCTGGGGTTCGAGTTCCTCGTCCTCCGCCGCGCCGGGCTTCGTCGGCCTCATCCTTGCGGTCATGGGCGAGGAAAAGGGCATGGCCTATCTGCGCCAGCTCGCCAAGCAGAGCCCAACGGGCCTGTCGGTCGCCGCGCGTCAGGTGCTCGATCAGGTGATCTCAGGCGAATATGCGCTGGCGCTCAATATCTTCAACAATCATGCGGTGATCAGCGCGGCCAAGGGTGCGCCGGTGGACTGGATTCCGATGTCGCCCGCGCTCGGCGTCCTCTCGGTGATCTCGGTCACGAAAGCCGCCCCGCATCCCAACGCTGCACGGCTGTTTCTGGAGTTCCTGATGTCGGAAGACGGCCAGAAGCTGTTCCGTGCGGCCGATTATCTTCCCGTGGATCCTAATGTCCCACCCAAGGACAAAAGCCTCCAGCCCGACGGCGACAAGTTCAAGGTCGTGTTCAAGACACCTGAGGAGATCGACCGCGACATGCCGCGCTGGACCACGATCTACCAGGACATTTTTCGCTGAAAGGACTTTGATTGATGACGACCGAATGGGCCGTGAAAAGCGAGGACGCGCAGCGCGCACCCTCGGGCCTGAAGCGTTTCGTGAATGACGAGCGGATGATTCTCGTGCTGCTCGTCGGCGCGGTCTTCGCCGTGCTGGTGCTGCCGCCGCTGCTGTTCCTCGTCAACGGTGCGATCACCGTGTCGCAGAATGGTGTCACGCATTTCTCGCTGGCGCGTTTCACCTCGCTTCTGGCCGAGCCCGATATCTGGATGAGCGCGTTGAACTCCGTGCTCTTCGCGCTGGGCAGCGCTGTTCTCGCGTTGCTGATTGGTGGCATCAACGCCTGGCTCGTCGAGCGCACGGACACGCCCTACAAGCCGCTTGCTTACCTGACGACGATCATCTCGCTCGGCACGCCTTACGTGCTCTACACCAGCTCCTGGTTGCTGCTGCTGGCGCGCTCCGGGCCCATCAACAGCTGGTATCGCGACCTCACCGGCAGCACGGGCGTGCTGATCAATGTCTACGGCCTGGGCGGCATGATCCTCGTCGAGGGCTTGCTCTGGTCGCCGCTGGTCTTCCTGCTGCTCGGCGCGACTCTGCGGAATTTCAACCCGGAGCTGGAAGAAGCTGCGCGCATGAGCGGTGCCAGCGCATTCCAGATGCTGCGCAGAATCACGATGCGGCTGTCGCTGCCCTCCGTGCTGGCGCTCGCCATGCTGGTTTTCATCCGCTCCAGCGAAGCCTTCGAAGTGCCCGCGCTCGTGGGGCTTCCGGGCCGCGTCCACGTGCTGACGACCGACATCTACGATCTCATGCACCGCTCCATGCCGCCCGACATCGGCTCGGCCAGCACGCTGTCGCTGGTGCTGCTCGGCGTCGTATCGCTGCTGCTCTATTATTACGGGCGTCTGACTCGCAACGCGGAGAAATTCGCTACGATCACCGGCAAGAATTTCAGGCCCAACCGCCTTCCGCTCGGCCGCATGAGGGCGCTCGGCGGTGCTGTGCTGGTGCTGAATTTCCTGCTGCTGCTGATCCTGCCGATGCTCATCCTCGTCTGGGCCTCACTGCTGCCCTTCTATCAGACGGTGCGGTCCTCTGCGTTCAAGCTGCTGACGCTGGATAATTACGCGCATGTTTTCGAGTCGAGCCGTTATCTCTCGCTGCTCGGCAACACATTCATCATCGCCATCGTCACGGCGACGGCGGTCATGGTGCTCACCGCCATCGCCGCATGGCTCACCGTGCGTAGGGTGCCGGGTGCGCGCGTGCTCGATCAATTGGGCACTGTCCCGCTGGTTTTTCCGGGCATCGTGCTCGGCGTCGGCGTGATGCAATTGTTCCTCAACGTGCCCATCGGCGTCTATGGCACAATCTGGATCATCGTCTGGGCCTTCGTCATTAATTATCTGCCCTACGGCACGCGCTACAGTTTCGCGGGCATGTTGCAGGTGCATCGCGAACTCGAGGAGGTCGCGGCCATGTCGGGCGCCACGCCCTTCACCGGCTTCCGCCGCATCGTCATGCCGCTGCTCGCGCCCTCGCTGATCGCGGGATGGCTGTTCATCTTCCTGCTCTCGACGCGCGTCCTGGCGCTTCCCGTGCTTCTGTCGGGGCCGAGTTCACAGACCATGGCGGTCGCCATGTTCGATCTCTGGAGCAACGGGCAGGGGCCGGAACTTGCGGCCCTTGGCCTCGTCTGGTGCGGCGCCATGACGATCATCGCGCTGACATTCTACTTCGTGGCCCGCCGCTCGGGCGTCGGCATGTATGGACAAGGCTGAGGACGTTTTCATGCCCAACGACAAGACGCAAAATAATGCGCGCAACAACCATGCGAAGATCGAGGCGCTGCTCAACCCGCGCAACGTCGTCATCGTCGGCGCGACGGACAAGCCCGGCAACTGGCCCCAGCGCGTCTGGCGCAACCTGAAGCGTTACGATTTCGCGGGGGCTGTCTATCCGCTGAACCCCGCGCGCGACACGGTGTGGGACACGCGCTGTTATCGCAGCTTCGCGGAACTGCCGGAGCCGCCGGATCATCTCGTGGTCCTCGTGCCCGCGAAATTCGTGCCTGCCACCTTGCGTGAGGCCGCAGCGGCGGGCGCACGGAGCGCCACCATTATGACTTCGGGCTTTGATGAAGCGCCCGATGCGGAAGGGCAGCGCCTAGGCGCTGAACTGCGGCAGGTGATAGCTGAAACCGGCCTCGCTATTTCAGGCCCCAATTGCCTGGGCAATTTTAACGCCAGCGCCCGCTTCTTCACCATGACCGACGACCGGCCGCAGAAGCTCACGGGTGGTCCCGTGGCCGTGCTGGGACAATCGGGCGGCATCGTCATGGCGATCAAGCGCACGCTGGAAGAGCGTGGCGTCGATACGGATGCGCTCATCACCAGCGGCAACGAGACAGGCCTGACCAGCGCTGATTACATCTCCTATTTCGCGCAGCAGCCGCACATCAAGGTGATCGCCTGCTACCTCGAATCCGTGCACGACGGCGCGGCCTTCCTTGCAGCGCTCAGGACGGCACGTGCGGCGGGCAAGCATGTCGTGGTGATGAAGCTCGGCGCCTCCGACGCCGGGCGCGCAGCTGCCGCCGCCCATACGGGCGCGCTCGCGGGCTCGATGGAGGCTTTCGATGCGGTGGCGGGCACGGCGGGAGCGCTGCGCGTGCGCAATCTCGACGAGATGATCGAGGCCGTGGAGTTTCTGGTACACGCGCCCATGCCCGCCGGAAAGCGGCTGGGCTCGCTCACCTTCTCCGGCGGCATGCGCGGCTTGTTGCTCGACGCGGCGGAGGCCAACGGGCTCACCTATGCGCCGCTGTCGGCCGTGACCCATGCCAAGCTCTCCGAAATCCTGTCGGTCGGCTCCATCATAGGTAATCCACTCGATGCGGGCTTCGCTGCTCTCACCAGCGCCGACGCCTATCTTCGCTGCGTCAAGACGCTGCTCGAAGACGACGATATCGATATCCTTCTGCTGCAGGAAGAGTTGCCGCGGGGGCCGGGCACCGAGCGCAAGGAGACGAACCTGCGCGCGGTGAATGCGCTCGCCGCCGAGGCAGGGAAACCCATCGCCTTCGTCAGCATGATCTCTTACGGGCTCACCGACTACAGCCGCCAACTGCGCGCCACGCTGCCCCATCTCGCCTTCCTGCAGGAGGTCGATAAATGTCTGCGCACGATGCGCGCCGTCACGCAGCACGCGGAACATGCACGCAAGACAACGCACGTCGTGCCTCACACGCCCTCGCGCGAAGGATGCGCGTTGCTCGAAAAGCTCCGCGCCGCGCCGGGTCCCGATACGCTCGATGAGGTCGCCTCGAAGAGCTTGCTCGCAGCCTACGGTCTGCGCGGCCCGCGCGAAATCCTTGCCGCATGCGAGGAGGATGCAGTTGCAGCCGCCATACGCATTGGCTTTCCAGTAGTGGCCAAGATCGTCAGCGCGGCGCTGCCTCATAAATCCGACATGGGTGGCGTGAAGGTCAATCTCGCGGATGAGCCGGCGGTGCGCGCCGCCTATCGCAGCATTGTCGCGGCCGCCCATGCCCATCCCGACCGCCCGGAGATCGGCGGCGTGCTCATCGCGCAGATGGTCAAGGGCGGGCTCGAACTGGTGCTGGGCGCCACGCGCGATCCGGAAATGGGCCAGGTGATTTTGTTTGGCTCCGGCGGCGTCGATCTCGAATTGCTGCGCGACGTGGCGCTCGCGCCCTGTCCTCTGGACGAAGCTGCTGCGCTCCATCTGATTGGCCGTACGCGCGCAGGCACGCTGATGGCAGGCTACCGCGGCCGCCCGGTGCTGGATCGCCACGCCGTCGCCCGCGCGCTGGTTGCTGTTTCCAGCCTCATGGCGGATGCGGATGGCGCCATCCGCGAGATCGATGTGAACCCCTTCGTTCTGACTCAGGAGGGCGGCATCCCGCTCGACGCGCTGGTGGTGTTGGATCGCAGCAGCGGCTGACAGCGGCAACGCGTCGCTGGTTTGCCTGGTCGGCCTCGTGTAGAAGGGAAATGAGCGGCTGAGTCCGAGCCGCTTTTCCCTCGTGTGCAGGATTCGGCGCGCTTCCCGACGTGCCGCTCGCGCCGCCCTCGTGGCAGGCCAGGGCGGCTTTTCCGGGCAATACGCTCATGCTTGCGCCTCGGACATCTGGAGGTCCGCAGCATTGCCCACCCATGTGATCGTCCCGCTGATCGTCGCCTGCGCCCTCTTCATGCAGAACCTCGATTCGACGTCACTGGCGACATCGCTGCCGGCTATTGCGGAATCCTTTGGCGAGCCCGCGCTACGGCTTCACATGGCCATCACGGCCTACATGCTGGCGCTGGCGGCGTTCCTGCCGATGAGCGGCTGGGTTGCTGACCGCTTCGGCGCGCGCAACATCTTCCGGCTCGCGATCTTTGTTTTCACGGCATCCTCGATCGCCTGCGGCCTCTCGCAGAATTTCGACCAGCTGATCGCCGCGCGCATCTGTCAGGGCATCGGCGGCGCCATGATGGTGCCTGTAGGGCGCTTGATCCTCGTGCGCTCCGTGCCGAAATCCGAACTCGTGGCGGCCATGGCGCTGATGGGCGTGCCCTCGCTGATCGGCCCAATCATCGGCCCGCTGCTGGGCGGCCTCATCACGACCTACTCGAACTGGCGCTGGATCTTCTGGATCAATCTGCCGGTTGGCATTCTCGGCTTCATTCTCGTCAGCAAATTCATCGCGAATATTCGCGAGGACGACGTCAAACCGTTCGACTGGATCGGCTTCGTTCTCTCCGCCTTCGGCCTCGCCGCCACGGTGTTTGGCATGGACACCGCGTTCACCAAGAACCGGCCAGATGCGATGGGCCTCGGCCTGCTGGCCTGTGGCATTATTGCGCTCTGTCTTTATGTTCCTTATTCGCGCCGCGTCGCCAATCCCATCATGGATCTCAGCCTGATGCGGATCCGCACCTTCCGCGCGAGCGTGACCGGCGGCTCCACTTTCCGCATTGGCGTCGGCGCCATGCCGTTTCTGCTGCCGCTGCTGATGCAGGAGGGTTTCGGCTATTCGCCGGTTCAGTCGGGCGTCATCACCTTCGTCTCCGCCGCTGGTTCGCTCGGCATGCGCACGGTGGCGCGACGCATCCTGCGCAAGTTCGGCTTCAAGCGCGTGCTGATCTGGAATGCCTTCGTGGCGAGCGCCTTCATGGCGGCCTGTGCCACGTTCCGGGCCGACTCGCCGCAGGTGGTGATGATGGCGGTCATCTTCTTTGGTGGCGTATTCCGCTCGCTGGAATTCACAAGCCTCAATGCCATTGCCTTCGCCGATGTCGAGCGCTCTGAAATGAGCCACGCCATGAGCTTTTCGCAAATGGCGCAGCGGCTATCCCTGACTGTTGGCGTGGCGCTCTCGGCTTTGATCCTGCATCGCGTCTCCGGCGATGCCAGCCCGATTCCAGTCGTGGCCTTCGAATGGGCCTTTCTGATCATCGGGATGATTTCG
>JAQGKN010000037.1 GCA_028290085.1 Hyphomicrobiales bacterium | reverse complement strand
ACGATTGGCCCTGCCCCACGCATGGTTGCTCTCGCAGAAAGCCTCGTTGACGACGAGCTTGGCAGTCTTGTCGATCGACGCCACACGACGCAACGCGCGCGGGATATAGGAAGCCCCCATCGCCGCGAACCAGGGACCGTCACGATAGCCGCCCTGCTTGCCCTGCAACGGAAAAAACGGTTCGTTGACCGCTTCCCACGAAATCACGCGGCCTGCGTATCGCGACACCACGCGCTCGATATGTGCATCGAAGATACGCTCGATCTCACGCCCTGGCAGGCCCTTGAGCCAGCTGGGATTATCGTCGTTCCATATCAGCGCGGCAGCATGGGCTTTCTTGCCGCGCATTTTGGCGTAGTCGAAAATGTCGTCGGCTTCGGAAAAATCAAATACGCCCTGCTGCGGCTGCAAGGTGCCGAACTTTGTCGCGTTTTCAGTGACGACCAGCTTGGTTTGACGACCCAGAAGCTGCACGTATTCCGGCTCTAGCTTGCGCGGACTGCCCATCGCGGCGCCGTAGAGAATACCCGCTTTCGCCGCCATATCGCCGAGGCCAGGCTCCGAGGCAGCCGAGGCGCCCAAAGGCGAGAGAAGACCGGCGCCAGACGCAGCCGATCCTCGCAAAATGTCGCGGCGAGAGAGGAACATTCGTGCACTCACAGGCGGTTGTAGACATCTTCCATACGGATGATGTCGTCCTCTCCCAGATAGCTGCCCGTTTGCACCTCGATCAATTCGAGATCGATCTTTCCCGGGTTCACCAGCCGGTGCACGCAGCCGATTGGCAGGTAAATCGACTCGTTCTCATGCACGAGACGGACCTCCGCATCCACGGTCACTTCCGCCGTGCCGCGAACCACGATCCAATGTTCGGCACGATGATAATGCTTTTGCAGGGACAAGCGTCCATCGGGCTTCACGACAATGCGCTTCACCTGATAGCGCGCGCCGGTGTCGATGCTCTGGTAATAGCCCCAAGGGCGATAGGCCCGCTTGTGCACCAATGCCTCTACGCGGTTGTCGCGTTTCAGCTGCTCGACGAGTCCCTTGACCTTATCCGCCGCACTCGCATGCGCGACGAGCACCGCGTCCTGCGTCGTGATGACTATGACGTCGTCGAGACCGATGACGGCTGTCAGCATGTCGTCGGAACGCACCAGGCAGTTGGTACCGCCCACCACCATGCCCTGCCCGCGAACCGCATTGCCGGCCTCGTCATGCGGACTGAGATCGCGCACGGCAGACCATGTTCCGATATCCGACCAGCCGATATCGGCGGGAATGACAGCGGCTCTCGTCGTGCGCTCCATGACGGCGTAATCGATCGACTTCTGCGTTGCCCCCTGAAAGCTTTCGCTGTCGAGCACGAAGAACTGCAAATCCTTCCGGGCCTTGGCGACAGCCCGCGCGCAAGCCTCCGCCATGGCAGGCTCGTAATGCGCAATTTCCGCCTTCATCACGCCTGCGGCGAAGACGAAATTGCCGGAGTTCCAGAGATAGCCCTGATCGATATAGCTTTGAGCCGTCGCAAGATCAGGCTTTTCGACAAAAGCCGCGACCTCCAACACCTCACCGCCGAGATTTGCGCCGGGGCGGATGTAGCCGTAGCCCGTCACCGCGTGCGTCGGGCGTATTCCCAGCGTCACGATGCGGCCTTCGGCAGCCGCCACAGCCGCCTTCTCGCAAAGGGCAATGAGACCATCGGGGTCCTGCACGACGTGGTCGGCGGCCATCACGATGACGATCTGGTCGGGATCGCGCAGCGCGGCCAGTTCAGCACCCACCGCCACGGCCGGGCCGGAATCGCGGCGCACCGGCTCGAGCACGATCTCTGCGTCCACCTCGACCTGAGCCAGTTGCTCGGCAATGAGGAAGCGGTAGTCCTGATTGGAAATGACGATTGGGCGCGAGAACAAACTGCTGCGCGCCAGTGTGAGTAGCGTGTTCTGGAAGCTGGACCGCGCGCCGATCAGTGGCAGAAACTGCTTGGGCAGGCTATCGCGCGACTCCGGCCACATTCTGGTACCGGAGCCGCCGCACATGATCACAGGAAGAATAGTTCTCATCGACGCAAGTCCCGATCAGGCACGACACCACTGATCGACACTTTAGCACGGCTGAGCGGCCCTGTGTGCCAGCAACCCTGCTTCGCGAGCGGTCAGGCTGCCTTCTTCTGGTAATCCTTAATGTCCGAGAACAGGATGCCTGGCCATTTTTCCTGTTCGTAACGCAAAGCCCAGGCTGACGCTGCGAGATAGACCGGGGCTCCGTCCAGGTCATCAGCCAGTGACGAGGGATAGGCGCGCTTGAACTTGTCGAGCTCCACCGGATCCTCCGCCGTCACCCAGCGGCACAATTCGAAGCGGCTCGTCTCGAAGGTGACGGGCAATCCGTATTCGGCCTGAAGCCGCTCGGCCAGCACATCGAGCTGCAGCGCGCCGACGACGCCGACAATCGAACCCGAGCCGTCGGTGGGCACGAACACCTGCACCACCCCCTCTTCGGCCATCTGCTGCAGCGCTTCGCGCAGCTTCTTCGCCTTCATGGCGTCGCCCAGTTTGACGCGGCGCAGGATTTCCGGCGCGAAGCTCGGGACGCCCCGGAAGACGAGATCCTCGCCCTCGGTCAGCGTATCGCCGATGCGCAGGGTGCCATGGTTGGGAATGCCCACCACGTCGCCGGCGTATGCCTCTTCCGCCAGAGCACGCTCCTGCGCGAAGAAGAACTGCGGCGCATTCAACGCCATGAACTTGCCCGTACGCACGAGCTTGGCTTTCATGCCGCGGGTCAAACGGCCCGAACACACGCGCATGAAGGCGATGCGGTCGCGATGATTGGGATCCATGTTCGCCTGGATCTTGAACACGAAGCCGCTCATCTTCGGCTCGCGTGGCTGCACCGTACGGCTGGACGCTTCCAGCGGACGCGGCGGCGGAGCGAACTGGCCGAGTCCGTCGATGAGATCCTGCACGCCGAAGGTACGCAGGGCAGAGCCGAAATAGACCGGCGTCAGATGCCCTTCCAGGAACGCCTTCTCGTCGAAGGGCTTCAGCGCCTCGACGGCGAGACCCAGTTCCTCGACGAAGGCCGCGCGCTCATGCTCAGGCAGCAGTTCAGCAATGGCGGGATCATTCGGGCCATTGACCTTGCGCGGCCCCTCTTCACTGTTCAGCAGCCGGATCTGGCTGGTGCGCATGTCGTAGGTGCCGGCGAACGAGCGGCCTCGCCCGATCGGCCATGTCACGGGCGCAGTGTCGAGGGCCAGGGTCTTCTCGATCTCGTCCAGCAGGTCGAAGGGGTCGCGCGTCTCGC
>JAQGKN010000011.1 GCA_028290085.1 Hyphomicrobiales bacterium | reverse complement strand
GCAGCGCCGCAGCCGACCGGGAACATTGTTTTCCCGACGGCGGTCTCGGCCAAATATTCGACGCTTCCGGTCGGCCGCGCACGCCTTAAGACCTGTAGCGATCAATATCAGGCCAACAAGACGGCCAATGCCAACGGCGGCCTGAAATGGATCGAGAAGGGCGGCGGCTACTGGAGCCTCTGCAACAGCAAGATCAAGGGCTGACTTTGCCCCAATTCCACGCGTCCCCGGTGCCGGTGCGCATCGTGACGCGTGGACATCGCGGACGGCGGAGCCTATAAGCTCCGCCGTCTGCATTGTGTATCTCGCGCACGATGGCCGGACGTTTTTGAGGCTCGATCACGGATAGCCGGAGCGCCCATGCAGCTCGTCGCCCAGGCGGTTTCGCCGACGGATTTCGCCAGCCAGCGCCAGACTATGGTCGACTGCCAGGTCCGCACTTTCGATGTCACCGATCAGGACGTGATCGCGCGTTTTGCCGATGTGCCGCGTGAACTCTTCGTGCCCGGCCCGCTGCGGTCGCTGGCCTATTCGGATGCGCCGCTCGAAATTCACAGCAGTGACGGTGAAACGCGCTGCCTTCTCGCGCCGCTCGTGCTGGCGCGTATGATTCAAGGTGCCAACGTCGCCCCGTCCGACCGTATCCTCGACGTCGCGGGCGCCGGGGGCTATTCGGCGGCTGTGCTGGCGGGGCTTGGCCGGGAGGTCGTGGCGCTCGAATCAAGTGCTGAGTTGAGCGCAATGGCCGCCCAGAACTTCGCGGTGCTCGGCATCTCCAATGCAACAACCGTTCAGGCTCCGCTGGACGGGTCTGCCGGATTGGATGGTGCCTTCGACCTCATCCTCGTCAACGGCGCGGTCGAGGCCGGGCTTGAGCACCTGCTGGCGCTGCTGGCGCCGGGCGGGCGGTTGGTGGCCATCGTCAAGTCCGTGTCAGATCCGACGGGCCGCGCAGCTAAAGCTGTGCGGTTTGATCGTGTTGGTGCGGAATCGAGCCGAAGGGCACTTTTCGATGCGGCAGCTCCGGTACTCGCCCCGTTCCGCGCTAAGCCCGCCTTTGTTTTCTAAAGTGTTTCAACCAAGGAGTGTCGCATTTTTGCGCCACCTCCCGCCTTTTTGCGAGCTGCGCCCGTTCCGGGGTGAGTGAGCAGCCAAGTCAGGTTAACATATTGGAAGAGGGCGCTGCTCTAGGTTGATTCTAGTAGTCATTGCAGCGCCTTGGCTACACGGAAGCTGAAACTCTGATTCGAGGTTACAGATGGTTCGTCGCGATGCGTTCAGCCCGGTTGCTGGGAACCTGTCCCGGTCCGGCCGGATTCCGCTTCGTCGCGCGGTGTCGGTTTTCGCTATGGTGGCCTGTGCGGTCTTCCTGGCGTCTCCTGCGTCAGCCGAGTCGATATCGGGCGCGCTCGCCCGGGCCTACGGTTTCAACCCTGATCTCAACCAGCAACGCGCTTCAGCACGTGCCACGGATGAAAACCTGCCTACTGCCCTCTCGGGCTATCGCCCTACAGTAACCGCCAATGCGGACATCGGGCGCACGTGGCAGGAGACAAATGCGGCGAACGGGACCAGTTCGCGCACCGTGGCCAATCCGCGCGGCTTCGGCGTCACAATCACCGAGAATATCTGGAACGGCAATCGCACGATCAACGGCGTTCGCCGCGCCGACTCGCAGATCCTGCTCGCCCGTGAAAACATCCGCATCACCGAGCAGAACACGCTCGCGTCAGGTGCGACCTCTTATATGAACGTGCTGCGCGATACGGCCATTCTCAGCCTGCGCCGCAACAACGTGGAAGTGCTCGAGCAGCAGCTTCGCCAGACACGCGACCGCTTCCAGGTCGGTGAAGTGACCCGTACTGACGTGGCACAGGCCGAGGCGAGCCTTGCGCAGGGACAGGCGGATGCGTTCACCGCGCAGTCGAACCTGCAGACGAGCATTGCGAATTTCCGTCAGATCATCGGCATCGAACCGAAGAACCTGCAGCCGGCCCGCCCGCTTGAAAAGCTTCTGCCACGCACGCTCAACGTGGCGCTTGGCCTTTCGCTGGTCGAGAATCCCGCCATCCAGGCTGCACTTCACAACGTCGACGCCGCTGCCCTGAACGTGAAGGTCATTGAAGGCCAGCTTTACCCGACGCTGGGTGTGTCCGGTAACGTCAGCAAGCGCTACGATCCCATCACCTCGCCGGGTTCCGACGTTCTGTCCGCCTCTGTGGTCGGCTCGCTTTCGGTGCCGATCTATGAAGGCGGCGTGGTTTATTCGGCGGTTCGTCAATCCAAGGAATTGCTCGGTCAGGCCCGTCTGCAGGCTGATCTGCAGCGCGAACAGACTCGCGCATTGGTCGTCTCGTCCTGGGGTGTCTGGCAGAACTCCAGGGCCGTGATCGAGGCCGCGCAATCGCAGGTGCGCGCAGCCGAGATCGCCCTGAATGGTGTGCGTGAAGAAGCCAAGGTCGGCCAGCGCACGACGCTCGACGTGCTCAACGCGCAGCAGTTCCTGCTCAATGCGCGCGTGCTCCTCGTGACCGCGCAGCGCGATCGTGTCGTTGCCTCCTACGTCGTTCTCGCCTCCATCGGGCGCTTGTCGGCCTCGACGCTCGGGCTGTCGGTCGTCGCTTACGACCCGACGATCCATTACGATCAGGTCAAGGGCAAGTGGATTGGAACGAGCACGCCCGACGGTCGGTGACACCGTCTGGCGTTCATCCACAACGCGCTTCGCTGCTCGCCTTGCTCTGGACTCACCACGCGTTCAAAGTGA
>JAQGKN010000005.1 GCA_028290085.1 Hyphomicrobiales bacterium | reverse complement strand
CGCTGGCTGTATGTTTCGCGATGAGCGCGCTGATCGGCCTGATCATCTATCTGCCGATCTATTTCGAGACCGTCCTTCATCTGGGCGCCGACAAGTCCGGCCTTGCATTGCTGCCGCTGGTCGTGGGCACGACGACAGGCGCGGGTATTGCCGGGCGCTTCATGTCGCGCATGGAACATTACAAGCGTATTCCGGTCATCGGGCTGTCGATTGCCATTTCTGCGACGCTAACCATCGGTTTTTTTGCGCAATCACTGCCGTTCGCCCTTTTCGAAGTGATGCTCGCTGCCTTGTCGATGGGGCTGGGATCTCTGCTTCCCGTGGCTACGGTCTCGCTGCAGAATTCGGTGCCCAAGCATGAGTTGGGAACGACCATGGCGCTGCTCAACTTCCTGCGTCAGCTCGGAAGCGCCTTTGCCGTCGCGGCCTTCGGCACCATTCTGATCGCGCTGACCGCGGGCTCTGCGACCGGCGCGGCGCACGAGCTGCTGCTCAAGCAGTCCGGGCAAGACCCTGTCGCGCTGGCGACGGGCTTCCGCATCCTCTTCCTGATTTCAGGCGCGGCGCTCGCGATTTCGCTCACCTTCCTGCTTCGCATGGACGAACGTCCCCTGCGCGACGCGCGTCCGTCGGCGACGACCGTCGAGTAAGTGCTCGGGGCCCCAAATTTCGCACCTGCGGGCGTTTTATTACAAATAGAGGAGATTGCGTGGACGGCCTCGGCGGGCGCCGCGCCGAATGCGAGCACCAAGCATTTCCAAAGAGCGCATCCCACGGAATGCGCTGTTGCCATGTTGCTGAAATCCTGCGCCACACAATCACAAATCGCGCATGGCGCTGCCTATTCGCGCAGAAATGCGCGCTCTTTATTCTGACTAAGGGCGACTGAAATGCTGCAGCGACATGCGACGGATTTGGTGTTGCAGAACATTTCGGCTGGCCGATCAAAGAGTACATGATCGCTGCCTCGATTCACATTTCTGAAGCCTTAACGAACGTTAACCAATACGGCGAGATTCATAATCAAACTGTTCACAAACGTTAAAAATCGTTTACCCTAACACTTGCGTAACGAGGCCAGTGCGCAGTGCGGCGGGAGTAGTACGATGGCGTATTTCGATCTTCCCTTGAGCAACGGCGGGCTTTTATCCGCCACCATCGACAGCCCGACGACTTTCGTTCGCCCGCAGACGATGCGCGCCACTCCGCCGAAGCTTTTTGTCAACGACACGTCCACCCTGCCATTGAGCCTGCGGTTTCCGCCGACCGATTACAAGGAACTCGACGTCTCGCTCGATCCCAACACGGCGACACTCTGGTGTCACATGCGGCCGAATGGCCCGCCGAGCTTCACGCCTTCCATGCTGGGTGAACTGATCGGCCTACGCCGCGCCGTCCAGACCTGTTTCGATGCACCCGGCGACAAACCGGAGATGCGCTATTTCGTCGGCGCTTCGCGCATTCCCGGCATCTACAATCTCGGCGGCGATCTCAACTACTTCGCCGAGACGATCCGTCTGCGCGATCGTGAACGGCTTCGTCGCTACGCCATCGATTGCTGCGACGTGAGCTATCACATGGCGGTCGCTTTCGATGTTCCCGTCGTCACGATCGGTCTTGTCCAAGGCGACGCGCTGGGTGGCGGCTTCGAGGGTGCCATGTCCTTCCAGGTGCTGGTTGCCGAGAAGAGCGCCCGCATGGGTCTGCCGGAAGTGCTGTTCAATCTCTTCCCAGGCATGGGCGCCTACAGCCTGCTGGCCCGGCGCGTCGGCGCGGCGCAGGCTGAACGCATCATCTTCAGCGGCAAGATCTACACGGCCACCGAGCTCTACGAGATGGGCGTCGTGGATATTCTGGCCGAGGACGGGTGCGGCGAAGCGGAAGTCCAGAAATACGTCTCCGCCAGTGCCGGCAAGCATCGCATGCAACTGGCGATGACCCGCGTGGCACGGCGCTACAATCCGCTCACCTTCGACGAGCTGCGTGACATCACCGAGATCTGGGTCGACACCGCCATGGCGCTGGACGAATCCGATCTGCGCCGCATGGAGCGCCTCGCCTCCGCGCAGAAGCGCCGCCTGGCAAGAGCCTGAGCGGTGCGTTCGATGGAGAGTGGCTCACCTGAGATGGCTGGCGAGGGCAGCGCGGGCGCGCTCGAACTGGAGTTCGAGTGCGCGCACATGGGTCTCGCCCTTGACCGCGAGTTCATGCGCATCGATGGCTCGCAGGTCCAGGCAGATCTTGTACACGGCCTGAGCGCCGACATTCGCAGCGCAGGAGCGCAGAGCATGGGCATGGTCGCGGAAGCCATGGACATCCTGTTCGGCGACAGCAGCAGTAAGGCTTTTTAGGACCGAGGCAGCGTCCGCCACAAATTGCGTGGCGATTTCATCGACGAATTCATCGCCACCGAGCTTCTGCAAATCACGTAACGCACGCTCGTCGATAGGTCCGTCGGCACCCGCGTCAGCGCGCGCATCGGCTTCGTTGGCCGCCAACTCCAGTGTCTCGGAATCCAGCTCGACGTCCAGGTCCTGCTCGACGATAAAGCCCTGCTCGACGTCCATGTCCGGTACGAGCGGGGCTGAAACGGCCGCCTCCTCCGCCTCGGCGGACAAAGCGTATCTTTCCACAAGCGCGAGCAGTCGCTGGGCCTCGATCGGCTTGTTGAGGCAATCGGACATGCCCGCTTCGCGGCATTTGCTTGCCGTTTCCTCGGTCGCATCCGCGGTCAGCGCGATAATCGGGACGCGCTTCTGCCCCAGCATAGCGAACTGGTAGAATTTTGACGCCTCGATCCCGTTGAGGACGGGCATGTTGAGGTCCATGAACACCAGATCGAAATGTCCCTCGATCAAAGCATCGACGGCGAGTTCGCCATTCTCG
>JAQGKN010000648.1 GCA_028290085.1 Hyphomicrobiales bacterium | reverse complement strand
AGGCGGTCTGCAGGGAGTCGTCGCCCTTGAATTGCAGCACTGAGAGGTCAGCCATGTGACCCTTCAGCGTGCGAATCCAGCCCTTGGTCGAGAGCACCACGGTTACGGGCTCGCGCTCGATCATCGCCTCGGTCAGGTCGAGCGCAACGCCTTCGGGCGGCGACTCAAATTGCGTGCGGCGCTTGCCGATCCTGGGATCGGCGTTGAGCTTTTTCTTCACGTCGCGGATCTGCGCAGTGATGGTCTTCCACTGCTCGCTTTCGTCGGCGAGCAACGCTTCAATGCCGGTCTTTTCGGCGGTGAGCGCATCGAAATCCTTGCGCAGCTGCATTTCCTCGAGACGGCGCAGCGAGCGCAGCCGCGTGTCGAGAATGTAATTGGCCTGCACGTCGGTCAGCTCGAAGCGCGCTTTCAGCGCATCCTTGGGCTCATCCTCCTCGCGTATGATGCGGATGACTTCATCGAGATGCAGGAAGACGATGAGCATGCCGGCGAGCACTTCGAGGCGGTGCTCGATCTCGCCCAAGCGGAAGCGCGAGCGGCGCAGCAGGACTTCGCGGCGATGATCGAGCCATTGCTTCAGCGCTTCGGCGAGCGACACGACACGCGGCACGACGCCGTCGACGAGCACGTTCATGTTGACCGGGAATCGAGATTCCAGCTCGGTCATCCGGAACAGCGATTCCATGAGGACATTGGGATCGACGTTGCGGGCACGCGGTTCGAACACGACGCGGACGTCCTCCGCCGATTCGTCGCGGACGTCGGCGAGCAGCGGCAGTTTCTTGTCGTTCAGAAGCTCGGCGATCTTCTCGATCAGCCGCGACTTCTGCACGCCATAGGGAATCTCCGTGACCACGGCGACCCAGGTGCCGCGCGTGCCCTCTTCCTTCGACCATTTCGCGCGCACGCGGAACGAGCCACGCCCGGTGCGATAGGTCTCGGCGATCTGCTCCGCGCCATCGACGACGATGCCACCTGTCGGAAAGTCAGGCCCTGGCACGAAGGTCAGCAGCTGGTCGGTCGTCGCCCTGGGATGGGTGACGAGATAGAGCGCGGCGTCGCAGAGTTCGGATGCGTTGTGCGGCGGAATCGAGGTGGCCATGCCGACCGCGATGCCCTGCGATCCATTGGCGAGCAGGTTCGGGAAGGCGGCGGGCAGGACGATCGGCTCTTTCTGATCGCCCGAATAATTTTCGCGGAAGTCGATCGCGTCTTCGTTGATGCCTTCGAGCAGCAGGCGCGCTGCATCGGTCATGCGCGCTTCGGTGTAGCGATAGGCGGCCGCGCTATCGCCGTCGATATTGCCGAAGTTCCCCTGCCCCTCGATCATCGGATAACGCGAGGCGAAATCCTGCGCGAGGCGCACGAGCGCGTCGTAGATCGCCTGGTCGCCATGCGGATGGAACGAACCCATCACGTCGCCGACGATCTTCGCACATTTCTTGAACGCCGTGCCCGGATCGAGCCGCAGGATGTGCATGCCGTATAGAATGCGGCGATGCACTGGCTTGAGCCCGTCGCGAGCGTCCGGCAGTGCGCGCCCCATGATGGTCGACAGCGCGTAGGCGAGATAACGCTCCTCGAGCGCATCGCGCAGATTCACGAGATCGGGATCGGCATCCGGCGTCGCCGGTGGGAGGGTCGTCTTGGCCATGCCGAGGGGTTAACGCAAGCCTCGGAGCGCTGCAAGTTCCCTTTTTGTCCCGGTTCGCGAAGCTTCCGGAGACTGTTGCCATTGCGCACTAGCGCGGGACTCGGCGGACGTTTACCACAAGCGTCATTCGAGCAGCGGCACATGCTTCGCCCGTGTTCACGCGGGAACCCGGGGGCCGCGCCCGGATTATGCAGGCTCTCGGGCAGGACAAAAGACGTTGAATTTCAAGATTGAAACGGAACATTCAGGCGTGAAACTCATCATCAAAGCAGCCTCTTTTCTCGCCATCGCCACTGCACTCGTTCTAGGCACCTTCGTGCTCTCCGGCCCTCATGGCGGCGCGGTGGAAGCCCACGAGGAAATGAGCGCACCGGAATGCAGCCGCCAGCAGGTCGCGTTGGACGAAGGCTATGGCGTCAGCCGGGTCGAATGGCGCACGGTGTGCGGCAACTGAGGGTCACTCCTCAGTCGAGACCGGCCAGATAGGCCGCGCGCGAATCAGGCAAGACCGTCCCGCGCGGCGCAAAGATATCTCTCTGCAAAAAGAAGCCCGTAAGCTGGAAGCCTTCGCGTACAGCGCGTGGCGCCACGGGCTCGCTCGGCTCTTCGGCCATCAGAAATGCAGGCAGCGGCAGCAGCCGGTCGCGATAGGGCTCGCCGGCCGCGCGACAGACCGAGCGTCCGGACTTGGGTGAGACGTAGATCAGCTCCTGAGTCGCCCCGGTTGCGGCGCATTCCGACAGATCCAGCCCAAAGCCGAGCTCGATCAGAAGAGCCAATTCGAAGCGCACCATGAGAGCGGGCACGACGTCCCGGTCCTGAAGGCGACCCACGAGCAGCGCCGCCATTTCGTAAAGGCCGGGATGCGGCTCGCGTTCGGGTAGCAGGCGCAGCAGCGCGCTGACGAGGCCGACGCCGTGAAGCGCCTGCGACGAACCCATGATTTCCGAGGTGCGCAGGTGCAAGGCCTCTATGGCGTAGAGGCCGAGATGTTCTTCGATCCGGGCGCGCCACAGCGCGTCGACTGAATTGCCAGCCTGCAGCACGGGCTGCATCTGCAGAGAGCGCCCGCTCCGGACGAGACCGAGGTGGCGGCCATGGTCGCGCGTCATCAATTCCGCAATCACGCTGCTTTCGCCGTGACGGCGGACACCGAGAACGATCGCCTCGTCACGCCACTCCATGAATGCTCGTGTCTCCTATCAGGCACAGCGTCCGCAACGTCATTGCGAGGAGCGAAGCGACGCGGCCATCCAGGAGTCGCGAGATCGCTCTGGATTGCTTCGCTTCGCTCGCAATGACGGCAACAAACTTTGCGCCCAAGCCTCAATCCGAGCAAGACGCGCCCTTAAAGCTCGGACAACTTCAGGTCCGAATTATACTCCACACCGTCTACGTCCTTGGTGATCGCCTGCCCGCAGACGACGCGGCCCTTGGTCGCGTCGAAGGTCAGGGTCGGCGGTCCGTAGAGCGACCAGCCCTGATTGAGAGCCGCCGTCACGCGGTGGCAGAAGGAGGCGTCGTCAGGCCCGGTCAGGTAGCGATAGGCCGTCAGCTTCTTGCGCAGGGTCATCGGTGACGACGTCATGTTTCTCTCCGATCAGGATTTCGGGAAGTCCAGCCCCATCTCGCGATAACGCTCGGGATCGTCGCCCCAGTTCTCGCGCACCTTCACAAACAGGAACAGATGCACGACCGTGTCGGCGGCCTCCGCGATATCCTTGCGCGCGGCCGTGCCGATGGCCTTGATAGTGCGTCCACCCTCGCCGATCACAATCTTCTTGTGGCCTTCACGGGTCACATAAATCGTCTGTTCGAGACGGGCTGAGCCGTCCGGCATTTCCTTCCAGAGTTCGGTTTCGACCGTCGACTGGTAGGGCAATTCGTCGTGCAGGCGCTCAAACAGCTTTTCACGTGTGATTTCGGCTGCGAGCGCGCGAAGCGGTGCGTCGGAGACCTGATCTTCCGGATAGAGCCACGGGCCCGGCTTCATCATCGGCCCGAGCTTGTCGCGCAAGACCTGAAGCCCATCGCCCTTGAGGGC
>JAQGKN010000640.1 GCA_028290085.1 Hyphomicrobiales bacterium | reverse complement strand
GCAGCGCCGCGGCGCCGAAACCCTGGCTCGGGCCGAGCGTGACCTGCCGCGCGGCGAGACGACAATGGGCGCCCCCTCGCAGACCCTCGCCGCCACCGATCCTGCCGGAGGATCGCGTCTGGATGCGCCGTTGCCGCCACGCCGCCCGGCCGAACTCGCCACAGTCATCGCCGCCGCCACACCTGATATTCCGCTGCCGCCGGTGCGTCCTCTGGCGCTCGCGGCGCTTTCCGTCCCGAACGCGGCGAAAGTGGCCGGTCCTGCTTCGGGCAAGGATGCTTTCCCGGCTCTGCTCGCCCGCGCCGCCGATCTGCCTGATGTCATCAAGCAGGGGACCGATGGCGCCGCCGCCCGCTCGACCAGCGAACTCGGGCTGATGGCCTATGCGCCTGAACCGGGCCTCGAAGAGCCGGTTCGCCCGGCGCTGCATGGTGGCTTTGCCCGCGGCAGTTCGCCCGCCATGGCTCAAGCCGTCGGCGTGCGCTCGGGCGCCCGTCGCAAGCCCCAGCTCGTCGCCGCGCGTCTCGACAGGTCGAACTTCGTCGCCTTGACGCGTCCCGAGGACATGGCGCGGACCATGCCGCAGAGCCAGCTCGGCTCGGCGACGGGCCTTCGTGCCGCAGTTAGTGGTGATATGCACGCCCTGGTCTTCTCGGCAGCGGCTCCGGTGACCTCGGAGTTCGGTCCCGCGGCGACCGATCTGTCGACGGATGTCTTCAGCGGCCCCGCCGTGCGGCCGTTGCAGCGGACCGGGCGAGCGGACACGTCGGCCGATCGACGTATCGGACTGGCTGCTCTCAGCGCGCGCTAGATAAGGCTCCGGTTGACGAAGGCTGGCACGGCGGCTAGTGGTCGCGTCAAGCGGTCCTCTTATTTCGAAGCCGCACCGGAAACGCAGCCATGTAGCAGGACGAACCCGACACCGGTGCGTGGCACCGGCGCATTGATCCCCACATGACCCGCGCGCATAATCCGCCTCGGGCTTTTCTGGCCGGACTGGCGTTAAACATGCGGCCTCCCTCGCCCGAGAGAGCAGATCAATGACCTCCCTTACTTCTGTTGCCCCTTCGCCTGTGTCCAACGCCCAGCCGGCGATGGTCGTGGATGACGTCGTCAAGCGGTTCGGCCGCGGCCCGGAGATCGTCACTGCCGTCGATCACGTCTCGTTCAATGTGGCGCAAGGTGAGTTCGTCTCCGTCATCGGCCCATCGGGCTGCGGCAAGTCCACCTTGTTCAACATCATCGGCGGCCTGCTCGGCGAGTACGAGGGCAGCGTGATGATCGGAAATGATCGCATTTCGGCGCCCCATCCGGCTGTCGGCATGGTGTTTCAGGAGGAATCGACCTTCCCCTGGCGCAATGTCATCGACAATGTGGCCTTCCCGCTCGAACTGCGCGGCGTTGCCAAGTCCGAGCGCATGGATCGCGCCCACCATTTCATCGACATGGTGGGGCTCGCGAATTTCGAGAAGAATTATCCCGCGCAATTGTCGGGTGGCATGAAGCAGCGCGTGTCGATCGCGCGCACGCTGGTCTCGGAGCCCAAGATCCTGCTGATGGACGAGCCCTTTGCGGCGCTCGACGAACAGACGCGGCTGCTGCTCGGCGACAAGATCACGCAGATCCAGCAGCAACTGCACCAGACCACGTTGCTCATCACGCATAACCTCACAGAGGCCGTGCAGCTCTCCGACCGCATCGTCGTGATGACCTATCGCCCTGGGCGTGTGAAGCGCATAGTCAACATCGACCTGCCGCGCCCGCGCACGTCGGACGTGGTGGGCAGCGATGCCTTTGGTCATTACGTGGCTGAAATCTGGAACGACCTGCGCGAAGAAGC
Source organism: Hyphomicrobiales bacterium (assembly GCA_028290085.1). Taxonomy (GTDB): domain Bacteria; phylum Pseudomonadota; class Alphaproteobacteria; order Rhizobiales; family Beijerinckiaceae; genus Terripilifer. The sequence goes on along the minus strand of JAQGKN010000640.1, from coordinate 785 downwards.
CTCGCGCGGCATGGCGGATTCGGAATCGGCGGCGAACCGCAGAGGGTCCCATGGCTAAGGCAGCCGGCGTTCCCTTCTACATCCGCCGCGCTCCCGAATTCACGGGCGTCGGCGCGCTGGTTGTTGCGGTGCTCGTGTTCGAGTTCCTCGTCCGCGTCGGTGTCGTCAACCGCTACGTCATCCCGCCGCCGAGCGACGTGCTGCTCGCCTTCGAGCGTGTGATCATGGAAGAGAACATTTTGGAGCGCTGTCGTGAGACGGCGTTCGAAATGCTCGTATCCGGCATCGCGGTTGTGCTCATCGGAGTGCCCGTCGGGGCGCTGCTTTATCGCTACGCGCTGTGGCGCCGGGCTCTGGAAGACTGGGTGGCGGCGCTCGCAGCCGCGCCCATCGTGCTGGCTTTTCCGCTGTTTCTCGTGCTGTTCGGCCGTTCGCCGACCACGATCATCGTCATGTCCTTCTTTCATGGACTGGCGCCGATCATCCTGAAGACGGTCGAGGGATTGACGGCGACGCGCAAGGTGCTGGTCAATGTCGGGCGCAGCCTGAACATGACGTCGTCGCAGATGTTCTGGAAGATCCTGTTCCCCTCGGCGCTGCCGGTGATTTTCACGGGCATTCGCCTGAGCTGGACCTTCTGTCTCATCACGGTCGTGGGTGTCGAGTTTCTCATCAATCTGGGCGGTCTCGGCCAGCTCATCAATGATCTCGCGGAACGCTACGATCTGCCGGGCACCTTTTCCGCGATCTGTTTCGTGATCCTCGTGTCGGTCCTTTTCTTCGTC
>JAQGKN010000638.1 GCA_028290085.1 Hyphomicrobiales bacterium | reverse complement strand
CTTCCCGGGCGTCGATGGCGCCTTCGTTGCTGTCGAGGACCTGTCCTTCGATCTCGCTACGGGTGAGACTCTCGCCATCGTCGGCGAGTCGGGGTCTGGAAAATCCGTCACCGCTAAATCGATCATGCGGCTCGTCGACTATATGAATGGCGAGATTCGCGGCGGCTCCATCCGCTTCAAGCCGGACGAGAGCGCAAGCGTCGATCTCGCCACGCTTGACGAAAGCGGCCTGCGCAAATTGCGTGGCAAGGCAATGGCTCTCGTTTTCCAGGAGCCGATGACGTCGCTCAATCCCGTGCTCACCATCGGTGATCAGGTGGCCGAAGTTGTGCTGCTGCACGAGACCATGTCGAAGACCGCAGCCCGCGCCCGCGCGCTCGAAGCGTTGCGTCAAGTGCGCATTCCCGAGGCCGAGCGGCGCCTGCGCCAATATCCGCACGAACTCTCCGGCGGCATGCGCCAGCGGGTGATGATCGCCATGGCGCTGGCCTGCCGCCCTGCCCTGCTGATCGCCGACGAGCCGACCACCGCGCTCGACGTCACAATTCAGGCCGAGATTCTCTCCCTGCTGAAAGCCCTTCAGGCCGAGATCGGCATGGCCATTCTCTTCATCACCCATGACATGGGCGTGGTCGCGGAAATCGCCGACCGTGTGCTGGTCATGAAACAGGGCCGCAAAGTGGAGGAGGGTTTGGTCAGCCAGATCTTCCACGCACCCGTTCACCCCTATACGCGGGCACTTCTCTCCGCAGTACCCAAGCTCGGCTCCATGACGGGCAAGCCCCGGCCGGAGCGTTTCGAAGGCGTGCTGGCCGATGCGTCAGCCCCTATCAGACTGCCGGGAACAACACCGCACGAGCCTTCGTATCGCGAAAAACCCATTCTGGAAGTCGTTGGCCTGACCGTCCGCTTCCGCATTCGCAAGGGCCTCATGCAACGCGTCGTCGCCAATGTGCACGCGGTCGAGAATGTGTCTTTCAAGCTGTTCCCCGGCGAGACCCTGTCCATCGTCGGCGAATCCGGCAGCGGCAAGTCAACGACGGGCCGGTCCATCCTGAAACTCATCGAATCCACCTCGGGCGACATCCTGCTGCGCGGCCGCAACATAACCAACCATACGCCCGCCGTGATGCGCGACGCGCGGCGCCACATCCAGATGGTCTTCCAGGATCCCTTCGCCTCGCTCAATCCGCGCATGAGCGTCGAACAGCTCGTGGGCGAGCCCTTTCACGTCCACGAAGAGCTGGACCGCGCGCAGATCCGCGTGCGCGTGACCGACCTGCTCGAACGCGTCGGGCTCGGCGAGGAGCATCTGCAGCGCTATCCCTTCGAATTTTCCGGCGGCCAGCGCCAGCGCATATGCATCGCGCGGGCACTCGCCCTCAACCCATCCATTATCATCGCCGACGAGGCGGTCTCGGCACTCGATGTGTCGATCCGCGCGCAGGTCATCAACCTCATGATGGATCTGCAAGAGGAGCTAGGCCTCTCCTACCTCTTCATCTCGCACGATATCGCGGTGGTCGAGCGGATCAGCCATCGCATCGCCGTCATGTATCTTGGTGAAATCGTCGAAATGGGTCCGCGAGAGGCTATTCTCGGCAATCCGCGTCATCCCTACACGCGCAAGCTGATCGCCGCCGTGCCTATCGCCGATCCCGATGCGCGCGTCGCACGCACGCTTTCAGCGGGGGAGATTCCGAGCGCCGTACGCCCGCGCGGCTATGAGCCCAAAGCACGCAGCCTCGAGGAAGTCGCACCCGGCCACTTCGTGCTGCCGCATTGAATCAGCGATAATCCTCGCCCGTCAGCTCGAAGCGTTTCAGCTTGTCGTAGAGGGTCTTCTTGGGAATTCCGAGCGCGTCGGCCGCCGCCGCCACATTGCCGTGGTGGTGACGTAACGCCTCGACGATCAGGCCGCGTTCAAATTCCGCGACGAGATCGTGCAGCGCCCGCCGTCCGGTCGCCACCTCACGGAAACGCCCCGCGAGAACGCCGAGCACGAAACGGTCTGCGACATTGGCGAGTTCGCGCACATTGCCGGGCCAATCATGTGTCATCAGTTCGCGCATCAAGGCATCGCTCACCACCGGCGCCTCACGCTGATAGCGCAGCGCGGCCTGCGTGACATGATGATCGAAGATCAGCGGGATATCCTCTCGCCGCGCCCGCAATGGGGGAATTTCCAGCGAGACGACATTGAGCCGGAAATAGAGGTCGCTGCGAAATTTCTGCTCGGCGGAAAGCGCCGCGAGATCGGTCTTCGTCGCCGCGACCACACGCAAGGCGACCGGCACCGGCTTGTTGGAGCCGAGCCTTTCCACCTGCCGGAACTGCAGCACGCGCAGCAGCTTCACCTGCATGGCCATCGGCATGGATTCGACCTCGTCGAGGAACAGCGTTCCGCCCGACGCATATTCGATCTTGCCGATCCTTTGCATCTGCGCGCCCGTGAATGCACCGCGCTCGTGACCGAACAATTCGCTCTCGAACATGCTCTCGGGAATCGCCCCGCAATTGATCGCTACAAAAGGCTTGTCGCGCATGGGCGAGGCCTCATGCAGGCAACGCGCCACGAGCTCCTTGCCGGAACCCGTTTCGCCCTGGATCAGCACGTCAGGCCCCGCCTGCGCGAGTTGCAGGATGTCGCGGCGCAAGCCCACGATACCGGGCGACTTGCCGATCAGGATGCGCTCAATGCCGTCCTTCTGCTCCAGCTTGCGCCGTAGATCCGCCAATTCGAACGTCAGCTTGCGCTTTTCCAGCGCGCGCAGGGCCGTGGCGACAAGAACATCCGTCGGTGTCGGCTTTTCGAGAAAATCATAGGCCCCCGCGCGCATAGCCTGCACAGCCATCGCGACGTCGCCGTGCCCAGTGATGACGATGACCGGCAAAGCCGGCTCGATGCGTTGCGCCCGGTCGAGAAGCGTCAAGCCGTCCATGCCCGGCAGCCGGACATCGACGACGAGCACACCGGGGAAAAGCGGATGCAGCTTGTCGAGCGCGGCTTCCGCCGATGCCACGGTTTCGACGGTGAGACCAGCGAGCTTCAGCGTCTGCGCATTGGCGAAACGCACCGCTGGATCATCCTCGACAAGCAGGACGCGGAGGTCTTGGTGCATGCTGTTATCCCGCCTCGGCGAAAGCCGCATCTGCCATAGGCAGGTCGATGATAAAAAGCGCTCCGCCCTCCGGGGCGTTCTCGGCGCGCAGACTGCCGCCGAAATCACGCAGGATGCGCTCGGAAATGGCGAGACCGAGACCAAGGCCCGAGCCCGCGAGCTTTGTCGTGAAGAACGGTTCGAACAGATGCGCCCGAACGGACTCCGACAAGCCCGCGCCCGTGTCGAGCACGTGCACGCATGCCCGCCCGCCCTCAGCCCGCGCGCGTATTTCGATACGGGCGGACGAAGAGCCCGCGACCGCATCGAGCGCATTCGAAAACAGGTTGACGAACACCTGCCCCAGCCGATCGGCGTCGGCGCGCACAACAAGATCCGTGTCCGGATAATCCTCGAGCAATCGCGCGCCAGTACGGCGAATTTTTTCATCAAGGAGGAACAGGCTTTCGGCGATTGTACGGCGCAGCGACACCGCCTCGAACACGGACGGCCGCTTGCGCGCGAAGAATTTCAATTGCCCGGTGATACCGCTCATGCGATCGACGAGATCCGAGATCAGCCGCAGATTTCCAGCGACGCTCTCACTCTGCCCGCGCTCGAGAAACACGGCTGCATTGTCGGACAGACTGCGGATAGCTGCCATCGGCTGGCTCAACTCGTGCGTGACACCGGCAGCAATCTGGCCGATGGCGGCGAGCTTTGCGGAATGGACGAGTTCGTCCCGCGTCTCACGCAATTGACGGTTCGACTGAATGAGATCGCGCGTGCGGCTGGACACTTCGCTTTCCAGTTCGCTGTTGGCCTTTGCCAGCGCAGTGCGCGCCGCGCGCTCGATCTGGACGGCACGCCGCCTCTGCAACAGGTAGAGCACGAGCAGCGCGAGTGTCGTTGCCATCAGCGCAACGATCACCTGAACCCAGAACCGGAACGCACTGACCTCGGCGAGATCAAGCAGCACGACAACCTTCCAGTCGGAGCCCGTCAATCCATGCTCGACGGCAAGCAGCGTGCTGCGGCCATCCTCATTGGTGAGCGACAGCACAGACGACGACGGCCCCAGCGTCTCCACCAGTTCAAGCCCGAGCGGCACCAGCGGCACGTTCTCGTATTGGCGCGCAGCGCGCATGCGTGCGAGCGTTGGATCGGGCAATTGCGCGATGGTGCGATAGCGCCAGTTGTCTTCCGAAGACAGCACAATGACACCGTTGCCGTCGACCATGAGCACACGTCCCGCACCCGGCCAGGAAGACGTATGCAAGCGCTCGACCTTCACCACGCCGACACCTTCGAGGTGCTCGCGGTTGGGCAATGCGCGGCCGTAGAAATAGCCCGGCACGCCCGTCGTCGTTCCGATGCCGTAGAAATGCTGCGCGCCTAGCCTCAGGGCATCACGGAAATACGGACGGTAGGAGAGGTCGACGCCCACGAAACTCGTGGGGTCGCGCCAGTTGCTGCTGGCCAGACAGGTGCCGTAGCGGTCGAGCACGTAGAGGACAGACGAGCCAGAGGCGGCGTTCACCTGCTCGAGATAGCGATTGGCCGCGTCGACGCGCGTCCCGTCGTCGGGGGACGCTAAAAGATCGACGATGCTGGGGTGCAGGCGGATGATTTCGGGAAGATGATCGTATTGGGCGAGTTCGGTCGCCAACTGTGCGGCATGGCGCTCCGCCTGCAGATCGGCCAGCTCTGCGATCTGGCCAATACGAAGCCGCTGCGCCGCGATGCCGGCACCGAACACGACCAGGGCAATCGCCGCTACGGTCACGCAAGCTGCGAGCACTTGGCGCCCGGTCCGGCGCGAGGGCGCCTGTACCGACATGTCTCGCCTCTCTGAAACAGCATCACGGCGGCCTCCAGGGCCGCCGTGAGCATTATGGCAGGACGCGTCGAGCGGCGCCATGATCGGGCTGGATCAGCCGGTCGTGACGGCGGTTTCGAGATCCGACGGATCGACCTTGCGGCCGAGCGCGGCATTCAGCTTGCTGCGGTCGAGCTCACCTTCCCACCACGACACGACCACGCAGGCCACGCCGTTGCCGGTGAGGTTGGTGAGTGCGCGGCACTCGCTCATGAACTTGTCGATACCGAGCACGATGGCCATGCCGGGGACGAGTTCGGGACGGATCGCGGCGAGGGTCGCTGCGAGCGTGATGAAGCCGGCACCGGTGATGCCGCTGGCACCCTTC
>JAQGKN010000633.1 GCA_028290085.1 Hyphomicrobiales bacterium | reverse complement strand
CGATTTGCCGAGCGCCGAGGAATAGGGCGACGGCGGGAAAGCGGGTGCGTTCATGGCAGCGTCTCTACAAAGGCGGAAAGGGGTTCGGCACAATCAGACGAGAAGCTTGCCGCGCTCGTCGATGATGCTGCCGATCTCGACACCGGCATCGTCGGTGAGTTCGGCGAGAATCATCTCGTTATGCGCCTTGCCTGATGGGATCATCGGGAAGCAATTCTCGGCCTTCTCGACCACGCAGTCGAAGATCACGGCCTTCGGCGAGTCGATCATTTCCATGATCGCATCGTCGAGCTTGTCGGGATCGGAGCAGCGGATGCCGTGCCCGCCATAGGCTTCGGCCAGCTTCACGAAATCGGGCAGAGCCTGCGAATAGCTCTCCGAATAGCGCGCCCCGTGCAGCAACTCCTGCCACTGGCGCACCATGCCCATATATTCGTTGTTCAGGATGAAGATCTTGACCGGCAGGCGATATTGCAGCGCCGTCGACATTTCCTGCATGTTCATCAGGATCGAGGCTTCACCCGCGATGTCGATGACCAGCGCCTTGGGATGCGCCATCTGCACACCGACCGCCGCCGGCAGGCCATAGCCCATCGTGCCCAGGCCGCCAGAGGTCATCCAGCGGTTCGGCTCCTCGAAATGATAATGCTGCGCGGCCCACATCTGGTGCTGGCCGACTTCGGTCGTGATGTAGGTGTCGCGCCCCTTGGTCAGCTCGTACAGACGCTGGATCGCGCGCTGCGGCTTGATGGTGGTCTTCGATGGACGGAACGCCAGCGACTTGCGCTCACGCCATACGTCGATCTGCTTCCACCATTGCTTGAGCGCACCGGTATCGACCTGCAGCGCCGACGTGCGCCAGAGGCGAACCATGTCTTCCAGCACATGCGCGCAATCGCCCACGATGCCGAGTTCGACCTTGACGTTCTTGTTGATCGAGGACGGATCGATATCGATGTGGATCTTCTTGGATCCCGGCGAGAAAGCGTCGAGGCGCCCGGTGATGCGGTCGTCGAAGCGCGAGCCGATGGCGATCATCAGATCGCAATCATGCATCGTGTGGTTGGCTTCGTAGGTGCCGTGCATGCCCAGCATGCCGAGCCAGTTCGGCCCCGATGCGGGATAGGCGCCGAGCCCCATCAGGGTCGAGGTAACAGGGAAGCCCGTCAGCTGCACCAGTTCGCGCAGCAGCGTGGAGGCCACCGGGCCGGAATTGATGATGCCGCCGCCCGTGTAGAACACGGGACGCTTGGCTTGCGCCATCATCTCCACCGCCTGCCGGATCTTGGCGAGATCGCCCTTCACCTGCGGCTGGTAGGTCTTGTGCTGGATGTTCTTGGGGCCAGTGTAGACGCCGGTCGCAAACTGCACGTCCTTGGGAATATCGATGACGACGGGACCCGGCCGCCCATGCGAGGCCACATAGAAAGCCTCGTGCAGGATGCGCGGCAGATCCTCGATCGAGCGCACGAGATAATTGTGCTTGGTGCAATGGCGGGTGATGCCGACCGTGTCGCATTCCTGGAATGCGTCCGAGCCGATCAGATGCGTGGGCACCTGCCCCGTGATGCAGACGAGCGGGATGGAATCCATCAGCGCGTCGGTCAGGCCGGTGATCGCATTGGTGGCGCCGGGGCCCGAGGTGACGAGCAGAACGCCGACCTTGCCAGACGAGCGTGCATAACCCTCGGCCGCATGAGCCGCGCCCTGTTCGTGGCGCACGAGCACGTGCTTGACGAAATCCTGCTGGAAAAGGGCGTCGTAGATCGGCAGAACCGCTCCGCCGGGATAGCCAAACAGCGTCTCGGCTCCCTGATCCTTGAGGGCCTCGACGACCATCTCGGCTCCGGTCATCTCTCTGGACATTGCATCGTCTCCGTTCCGGCAGGGTCTTCGCTTTGAGGTCTTCTGCGCTTTTGGGGAAATTTGGGCAATAAAAAAGGCCCGCTAGGGGGCCTCGGTATGCGCCATCGTCAGGAGAGCAGGCCCTAGGCCCGTCCTGTCTCTGGCGCGGTGGTTACGATAAGCATCTGGCGCACGTGCGCATCTCCGGTTGATCGGTGGCGACATTAGGGTTTGCGGCGGGTGACGTCAAGCGGGGAGCGTATGACAACGCGCAAGCCGGCGGCGGCGAACAATGCTGCCCTGCTTCTCCCGGTGGGAGAAGCTGTCGGCGGAGCCGACTGATGAGGGGCTACAATATTTCTCTTGAGAGGCAGTATCCCCTCATCCGGCCGTTTCACGGCCGCCTTCTCCCTCTGGGTGAAGGGTTGCAGCGTGGTGATCCGAAACCGCCCCCCGCACAGCCTCCCACGCCCCGTCCGGCGCGACCATGCGGAACTCCGGCAGCTGGTGCCTGATGAAGGTGAACTGCCGCTTGGCATAGGCCCGCGTGTCCCGCTGTCCGCGCGCAATTGCCTCCGCCAGCGTCTCCTCACCCCGCAGATACGCGATCAGCCCCGGCACGCCATGCGCCCGCATCACCGGCAAGGCGGGGTCGAGCCCGCGCGCGGCGAGACGTTCGACCTCGTCCAACGCCCCATGCTCCATCATCGTCTCGAAACGCCGGTCGATGCGGTCGGTCACCAAGGCCCGCTCGGGCGCCAGAAAGAACGCGAGGCAGCGCGCCGGATCCAGAATCGGCGCACTGCGGCTCTCATGGAAGGAGGCCAATGGCTGGCCAGTGGCGGCGAAAACCTCGAGCGCGCGCAGGATGCGCTGGGGATCGGTCGGCCGTAGCCGCGCTGCGGTGAGCGGATCGGAGGTGGCGAGCCGCGCGTGCAACTCACCGGGGCTGGCTCCTTCAGCAGAAGCCCGAACCTCTGCCCGCACGGTATCCGGCACAGCCGGAATCTCCGAGAGCCCACGCAGCAGCGCCTTGAAATACATGCCCGTGCCGCCCGCGAAGATCGGCAGCCGTCCCGACGCGGTGATTTCAGCCACTTGGCGCTTGGCGTCCTCGACCCATTTGCCGACCGAGTAATTCACGGCACCGTCCACATGCCCGAACAGGCGATGCGGAACCATCGCCTCCTCTTCCAGTGTGGGGCGAGCCGTAATGATCCGCAGGTCGCGGTAGACTTGCATCGAGTCGGCATTGACGACGAGGCCGCCCAGCTCCTGCGCGAGACGGATGGCCAGTGCGGACTTGCCGCTGGCCGTCGGTCCTGCGATGAGAAGGGCAAACAGGCCATTGGGCTTCACAAAGACACTCCGTAGAAGAGACTTCTCAGACATGACGCATGTCGCGACACTCGTTTCCAACCCGGCAGCGCCCGCGCTCGACGATGCTCTGCTCGCCCGCGCCGCCGCCGCCCTGCCCCATGCGCAGGCGCCGGTCTGGCTGAACCCCGGCATTGCCGCCGACCTGTCTTTCGCACCTGAGGCGCCCGGCGACAACCGCGCCCTCGCCGATACCCTGCGCGCGGCGCTCGGGGGCGCCCCGGTCGATATCATCGTCCAGCCCATCGCGGGCCGCCGCAAGAAGCTGTTTCTCGCCGATATGGACTCCACCATGATCGGTCAGGAATGCATCGACGAGCTCGCCGATTTCGCGGGCATGAAGGCCCATGTCTCGGAGATCACCGAGCGCGCGATGCGCGGCGAGATCGCCTTCGAGCCGGCGCTCCGCGAGCGCGTGGCCCTGCTGCGCGGGCTGGATGCGAAGATCGTCGCGCAGGTCATCGCCGAACGCATCACTTTAACGCCGGGCGGCACCACGCTGGTGCGCACCATGCGGGCGAATGGCGCCCATACCGCGCTTGTGTCTGGCGGCTTCACCCTTTTCACATCCGAGGTCGCCAAGGCTATCGGCTTCCACGAAAATCGAGCGAACGTTCTGGTTGTGGAAGACGATAAATTCGCGGGGCTCGTCAGCGAGCCCATCCTCGGCCGCGAGGCGAAATACGCCACCCTCATTGCATTGCGCACCCGCTACGGGCTGTCGCACCACGAGACGATGGCGGTCGGCGACGGCGCCAACGATCTGGCGATGTTGGAAGAAGCTGGCCTCGGTGTCGCCTACCACGCCAAGCCTGCGGTCGCGGCCGCCGCTCATGTGCGCATCGACCATGCCGATCTCACGGCCCTGCTCTATGCACAGGGCTATCGCGTGAACGACTTCATCCAGAACTGAAACGAACGCTGCTAAAACAGAAACGCCCTCTTCCCGCGTGTCGGGAAGAGGGCGCAACTTCAAGGTTGTAACAACCTAAAGTTGAATCTGAACCTTAGTCCAGAGCAAGCGCGACGAAGCGCACTTCACCCTGCGGATTTGCGACGAGGAACAGAGCCGACTTGCGGCCGGACTCCTTCAGCGCCTTGGTCTTGGTCGCGACATCACCGGGCTTGCTCACCGCTTCCTGGTTGATCTCGACGATCGTGTCGCCAGGCGAGATGCGCTTTTCGGCAGCCGTCGAACTCGGATCGACGGTGGTGACTACGACGCCCTTCACGCTCTCCTTGATGCTGAAACGCTTGCGTGCGTCGGGATCGAGGCTGGAGAACTCCATGCCCAGCGCGCGCTGAACGACATTGGCGTTCGGCTTGGCCTCGTCGGGCTTGGCCTTCGTATCGAGCGATGCCTGCTTCTCGCTATCCTCGAGACGACCCAGCGTCACGCTGAGCGGCACTTCCTTGCCGTCACGCATCACGGTGACGGTCACAGCCTTGCCGACCGGCGTGGACGCAACGAGCTTCGGCAAGTCGCGAGACTCTTTCACGTCGCGGCCGTCGAATTTCAGGATGACGTCGCCAGCCTTCAATCCGGCCGGCTTGCCGGGGCCCTTGTCATCGACAACGGCAACGAGCGCACCACGGGTCGAGCCGAGCTTCAGCGATTCCGCAATGGCATCGTCGACGTTCTGGATTCGCACGCCGAGCCAGCCGCGGCGGGTCTCGCCGAACTGCGTCAGCTGGTCGATGATTGGCTGAACCGTTGCCGAGGGCGTGGCGAAGCCAATGCCGACCGAGCCACCTGATGGCGACAGGATCGCCGTGTTCACGCCGATGACGTCACCGTCCATATTGAACAGCGGTCCGCCGGAATTGCCCTTGTTGATGGATGCATCCGTCTGGATGTAATTGTCGTAAGGTCCGCTATCGATGTTGCGATTGCGTGCCGACACGATGCCTGCGGTCACGGTGCCACCGAGCCCGAAGGGGTTGCCGACCGCCATCACCCATTCGCCGACGCGCATCTTTTCACTGTCACCGAACTTCACCGCCTTGAGCGGCTTGTCGGGCTTCACGCGCAGAACCGCGATATCGACCTTGGCGTCCTTGCCGATGATCTCGGCCTTCAGCTTCTGGCCGTCCGTGAAGATCACGGTGATGTCGTTCGCATCGGCGATGACGTGATTATTGGTGATCACGATGCCGGAGGAGTCGACGACGAAACCCGACCCCAGCGAGCTGGAGCGACGCGAGCGCGGCCCTTGCTGGCGCGGACCATCATCGTTCTGTCCCTGCTGTCCTTGCTGACCCTGCGGGCCACCCTGCCCCTGACGACGCTTGAAGAACTCCTCGAACAGATCGTCAAAAGGTGTGCCAGGCGGCAGGTTGGGCACACCCACCCGCTTGTCCTCGACCGTTTGCGAGGCCGAGATGTTCACGACTGCCGAACTCACGTTCTCGGCGAGATCGGCGAAGCTGTCAGGAGCGCCGCGGGCATGTGCCATAGGGACGGCAACCGGCGCAAAAGCCAGCCCGATGGCAAGCGCAACCGTTGCCGAACGCGCGGCAAAACCCTTGCGGGAAAGATCTGAAATCATGATCGAGCGGACACCCATAGGGGCCTTCCTCCAGTAGCTGCGGCGGGCAGATATCAATGCGAACACCTTACGAGATTCTTGATCGCGATGTGACGGGCAAGCAGGCCCGTCACGCGATTGTTAGCGGCACCCACTCCTGCCGCGTCACTCGACCTTGGCCGTACCCTTGTTCAGCGCCTGCGGCCCCGTACGCGGAACATCGCTGGAGCCGCTGGGTCCGGCCTGCGGACGAATGCCGCTGGGCTGGCCGAAGAAGCGGAAGAAGTCCGAGGTCGGGCTGAGGATCATGCGGGTGTCGCCCGATTTCAATCCGGTCTCGTAGGCTTGCATGGACCTGTAAAATGCGAAGAAATTAGGGTCTTGATTATAGGCCTCGGCGAAAATGCGGTTTCTTTCGCCGTCACCCTCGCCGCGCGTCTGGTCGGCCGTGCGCTGGGCTTCAGCGCGAAGCACCACCACATCGCGATCCGCTTTTGCTCGGATCTTCTGCGCCTGCTCGGCACCCTGCGCACGGAACTCGGCGGCTTCACGCGCACGTTCCGTCTGCATGCGGTTGAACACCCGCTCGGAGATCTGCCGCGGCAGATCGGCGCGGCGGATGCGCACGTCGATCACCTCGGCGCCCAGTCGAGCCGCTTCCACATTCACGAGGTCGCGGATGCTGACCATCAGGGCAGAACGCCCTTCCCGGATGATCTGGATCATCGTGGCCTCGCCAAGCACGCGGCGCAGAGCCGAACTCAGCACCGTGCCGAGCTGGTTGTTGGCGCCCTGCGTCGTACCGACGGTCTGATAGAACCGCAGCGCATCGACGATCCGATAGCGCAGGAAGGCATCCACCTCGATGCGATTGTTGTCCGACGCCAGAACTTCCTGGTTCGGGGTCTCGAGATCGAGAATCCGCTTGTCCAGCAGCGTCACGGTCTCGATCAGCGGGATTTTGTAGTGAAGGCCGGGAGTCGGAACCAAAGCGCGGCCGGGAATCGGTTCGCCGAGGCGCAAGACAAGCGCCTGCTCATTCTGCCCGACCGTGTAGAACGCGCCCGAGCCGATGGTGATCAGGAGGATGAGAACGATGAGTGCGGCCATGCCGCCGATCGGATTTCTCATTTTGCACCTCCCTGCGCAGCAGCAGGAGGCGCCGGGTTAGAAAGCCCCTGCAACGGCAGATAAGGCACGACACCGGTGCCGCCGTTCTGATCGACGATCACCTTGTTCGACCCCTCGAACACACGTTCCATGGTTTCGAGATAGAGCCGCTCACGCGTCACTTCGGGCGCCTTCACATATTGCTGGTAGACCTGATCGAAACGCGACGTCTGGCCCTTTGCCTGATTGACCGTCTGCTCGCGATAGCCTTCGGCTTCCTGCACGATGCGCGCAGCATCACCGCGCGCTTCCGGCACCACGCGATTGGCATAGGCCTCGGCCTCGTTGCGCAAGCGGTCGAGATCCTGCTGCGCGGCCGTCACGTCCCGGAAGGATGCGATGACCTGCTCGGGCGGATCGACGGACAGCAGCTGCACCTGAAGGATCAGCACGCCGGCCTTATAGTCGTTCAGCACCTTTTGCGTCAGGTCCTGAGCGGCGGGCTCGATGACCTTACGTTCGGCCGTGAGGATGCGCTGGATCGGCGTACGTCCGACGATTTCGCGCATGACGCTTTCAGCAACTGCCTTCACGGTCTCGCGCGGCTCACGCACGTTGAACGCGAAGTCCTCGGGACGCACGGGATCGATCTGCCAGATCACCCGGAACTTCACGTCGGCGATATTCTCGTCGCCGGTGAGCATCAGGCTTTCTTCCGGCTTGTCGACCTGCGTCTGCACGCTGGAGCGGCGCGAATCTTCACGCGATACGAAGCCGATCTCGATCGAATTGCGGTCTGTGACCTTCAGTTTGTTCACAGCGCCGATCGGATAGGGCCAGTTGTAATTCAGGCCCGGCGTCGTCTTCTTCTCGTATTTGCCGAAGACCATGTTGAGGCCGACCTCGTTCGGGCCGACCGTGTAGAAGCCGCTCGACAGCCACGCCGCGAGTGCGATCGCGCCGAAGACGAGAATCCCGCGGCCGCCAAGTGCGCCGCCAGGCATCATCTGCCGAAGCTTGTCCTGGCTGCGACGCAGCAACTCTTCGAGATCGGGGGGCGTCGAGCCGCCGGACGGACCCTGACCCCAGGGACCCTTCGGGCCGGGCTTCCAGGGACCACCGCCACCGGTCTGATTGCTCCAGGGCATGAATTTCCTCTCCTGTATCCTTACGTCCCGACGCCGTCCGCGCGGGGACTGCAAATCATCGGGGCGCACATACGGTTCACCTAAGCACGGGCGTGGCGCTTTTCAACGAGCCTACCCGACGTTTGTGATACGATCATAAGTCACGAAGGCAAAATCGGCTTCGTTTCCCGCGCCCGCATCAGCTGAATGCGACTCGCGGCGTATCTCTCGCCAGCATTTCGCGTCCACCTCGGGGAACAATGTATCGCCTTCTGGCGCCAGATCGACCTCGGTCAATTCCAGACGGTCCGCCTGCCCCATGGTCTGGGCATAGAGCTCCCCGCCCCCTGCGATCACGATCTCTGAGGCCCCCAAGCGTGCCGCAGCCGCATCGGCGAGAGCCAGCGCCGTATCGAGATTGCCCGCAACCAGCACACCTTCGCGCGCGAAGGCAGGATCGCGCGTGACCACGATGGTCTCCCGGCCCGGCAACGGG
>JAQGKN010000610.1 GCA_028290085.1 Hyphomicrobiales bacterium | reverse complement strand
CGGTTCGTTTCCGGTTATGACCGGACTGTTCCTCGCGACCGCGATCGCCACGAGCGTTACGGGTTTTGCCTTCCCCATTCACGGCGTTACGCCAGGCATCATCGTCGGTATCCTGGCTCTCGTTGTTCTGGCGATTGTGCTTGTTGCTTTTTATCAATTCCATGTCGCACGGTCATGGCGGTGGATCTATGCCGTGGGCATGGTGGTGAGCCTTTATCTTCTCGTTTTCGTCGGCGTGGCGCAGGCATTTCAGAAGATCGGATTTCTCAACAAACTCGCGCCGACACAGTCGGAATTGCCGTTCGCCATCGTGCAAGCCGCGACACTGATCCTCTTCGCGGTGGTGGGCTTTTTCGTGGTGTGGAATTACAGGCCCGATGCCGCCGATGCCGGTGACACAGGAGTCAGGGTGTGAGTTCTGTCGCCTACGTCGCGTGCGATGCTGCTGTGGCGCTGCACAGGACATGCCGGGAACAGGCTTCTCGCGGCAATCTCGTCCTGGCGACGTCGATCATCGCATCGAGCCTCGCGTTCATCGATGGATCCGTCGCCACTGTTGCATTGCCGGCAATCGGACGTGCCTTGAATGGCGATGCTGCAACATTGCAATGGATCGTCAATATTTACTTGCTTCCGCTCACCGCGTTTCTGCTGGCAGGCGGAGATCTGGGTGATCGCTTTGGGAGCGGCAGGGTGTTGGCATGGGGTGTCGGCCTGTTCACCATTGCCTCAATCGCCTGCGCTGTGGCGCCCAATCTCGGCGTCTTGCTCGCCAGTCGCGCTGCGCAGGGTGTCGCAGCCGCTATTTTTTTGCCCAACAGCCTTGCTGTTCTCGGCGCTGCTTTTCCTGAAGAGAGCCGTGCTCGCGCCGTTGGAATCTGGGCCGGCACCACGGCGCTGGCCGGCGCGTTCGGTCCGGTGCTCGGCGGTGCACTTGTCGACAGGGTCGGATGGCGCAGTATTTTTCTTCTGAATCTGCCATTCGGAATTCTGGCTCTCGTCATGGCACTGCGCTATGCGCCGCCGCGCATCGAGGCACCTGAGCGGGCTATTGATCTTGCGGGAATGGCCATTGCGGTGCTGGCGCTGGGCGCTCTGAGCTGGGCTGTCACCGAGGCTTCGGGGCCCATGGGCTGGACTGATCGCGCGATGATGAGCGCGTTTGCGGGGGCGCTCCTGTTGCCGATGTTCGTGCGACTTGAAAAGCGACGTGGCGAGAGGGCTATGCTGCCGATGTCGCTGTTTCGCTCTCGGGCCTTCTCGGGGCTCAGCGTTTTCACAGTCCTGCTTTATGGCGTCTGGAGCGGCCTCGCGGTGCTTCTTCCCTAAGTGATGATCAGCGGGCTGGGATTTTCGAGCTTTCAGGCGGGGGCCGCGCTGGTCCCGATCCCGCTCGCGATGGCGATCCTGTCTCCCTTTATGGGCGCGCTTTCCGATAAGATCGGCGCACGGCCGCTGCTCATCGTCGGCCCGATGCTGATCGCAGTCGGTTGCTGCCTGATGCTGTTCGTCGGCGAGGGAAGTGACTATTGGCGGGCCATCCTGCCTTCGCTTGGCTTTTTCGCGTTGGGAATGGTTGCCTGCGCGGGGCCACTGACGAGTGCCGTCCTCACAGCAGCCACGGCTGCGCATGTGGGCGCTGGTTCCGCCTTCAACAGCACTGCTGCGCGTGGCGGGGGGCTGTTTGCGACGGCCGCCGTGGGCGGCGTCTTTTCCTCCAGCGGGCCCGCCCTCATAGAAGCATTTCACCGCGCGGCCATGGTGGGTGCGGTGCTGGCTGTGGCAGCGGCGGCCTGCCTCACTCTTTTTGCGATTGAGGGGCCGCGCAAACCATCGCCACAGGAATCGGCGCCTTCCTAATCTGGCAGCGAAAGGATCATCCCATGAGGTTCAGCGTCATTCAATTCAAGGCCTTGCTTCTCGCGTTGTTCGGCTGCGTCCTGCTCCAGACTACGGGACGCGCGGAGGTTCAGCCATTCCCGGCAGGCTTTCAGGTGCGCGACATCGAGTCGAATGGCACGACGATCCATGTTCGTTCGGGCGCGCAGGGACCTGCTGTCCTGCTCCTGCATGGCTTCGGAGACATGGGCGACATGTGGGCGCCTCTGGCAAACGTACTCGCCAGGGATCATACCGTCGTCGTACCGGACCTTCGCGGGATGGGTTTGTCGGCTCATCCGGAGAGCGGCTACGAAAAGGTCTCGCAGGCCGCGGATATGGCTGGCGTGCTGGATGCGCTGAAAATCGATCGTGCGGACGTCGTTGCACATGATATCGGCAACATGGTTGCCTATGCTTTCACTGCGCTCAACCCGTCGCGCGTGACCCGGCTTGTCGTCATGGATGCGCCACTGCCTGGCATCGGGCCGTGGGACAAGATCATCTGCAGCCCCGCGCTCTGGCATTTTTCATTCCGCGGTCCCGATGTCGAACGCCTGGTGCGGGGTCGCGAGCGGATCTATCTCGACCGCTTCTGGAATGAATTCTCAGCCAATCCGGCCGCCTTCGATGAGAGCACACGCGAGCATTACGCCGCGCTTTACGCTCGCCCCGGTGGAATGCATTCTGCGTTCAAGCAATTCGAGGCATTTGCGCAGGATGCGCGGGACAATCAGGCGCTGG
>JAQGKN010000561.1 GCA_028290085.1 Hyphomicrobiales bacterium | reverse complement strand
CGCCCTCTAGACTCTCTTTTAGCGCCCCGGGGGCCTCGGCAAAACAGCGAAAGGGCCTGCGGCAAGAGGGAGGCGAGCGAGCGGCGCACTGTGCCTAATGAATTATGGAGAGCCACCTCGCTAAGCGCGAGTGGTTGTGGCCCATGCGTGCCGCTCTGAGACCAATATTAAATGGACGCGAGTTGGATCAAGGATTTAGCGCGCAAACCCGGGAGCCTTCGGAGGGCAGCGCTCTATCCAGCTGAGCTACGGGTGCGGAACGGGCTCGGCACCCGTTGGACAAGGCTCTTCTAGCTGATCCGCGTCGCGCCCGCAATTGGGGTGATGCGTCATGGGGCAGAGATCACGGCCCGAGACATCCCGGGCCGCACGGCAAATGAAACGGCTCAGCGCTTGCTGGACGCATCGGCCTCGAGTGGAGTGACACGGCGCGTGAGCCAATCGGCGATGACGCCCGCAACTTCAAGGTTGTTCTTTTCGAGCATCATGAAATGTCCGTTTCCGTGAATACCGAGATCGGCGAGCTTCACGAAGTCATTGGCGACGCCAGCCTGATCGAGGAAGGCCGCACCGCAATGGGCGGTTGGCATGGCGAAGGAAGCTTCCGCATGCAGGAGCATGATCGGAATGCCCTTCAGCTTGGATAGCTTTCGCGCTGGCTCCTTCTGCCGCCAGCAACGGGCGAGGTCGGGGGCATCAGCCTTCGCCTGCTCCTCCAGCATGAGGTCGCTCGGCGCTGCCAGAGGCGGATCGAAATCGACCGGCGTGCGGGTGAAGCCCCATGGCTTGCTCATGCCCTCGTCCTTGAACCAATCGGGAGGCCCCTTCAGAGCGACTTCGTGGAACGGCGAGCCGGCCGCCTCGACCATGATCATGCCCTTGACGAGCCCCGGCCGGTCATTGGCGATGCCCCACGCATAAATACCGGCCTGCGAATGGGCCATGATGATCGCCGGGCCAATCCGGTCGAGCAGCGCAACGCCGGCGTCGCGGTTGAATCTTTCCCGGATGACACGGTCCTTGAAGTCCGGCTCCATCATCGCCTGGAACTGATCGAACAGCGGATCTCCGACGACGCCAGCGCCGGGCCATTGCGTGTGCAGCTTCGCCTGAGGAAAAAGATTGTAGCGCTCGTAGGAGATGAATTCGCGCTCGACGAATTTGGGCGCCTTTGGATTGTTGGGTCCATACGCGCTGTCCACATATGCGGCGCGCCCTCGCCCGACCTGATCCATGATGTAGACGGCATAGCCCTTGGCGAGAAAATATTGAGCCCAGCCGTCGCGTCCGTCAGGCGTTCCATTCCAGCTCGAGCCGGCCGAACAGCAGCCGTGGATCATGACAATGGGATAGGGATGCTTCAGCTCCTGCGGTATCTGGAAATCAACATAGGCATGCCCTGCCAAAACCGGCCCGCCAGGCGCGTCCACATATTTGCCGCCGACAAAGAAATAGCCCTGCTTCGCGATTGTGAGTGGCCCGACTCCCTCGGCCCGGAGGCCGTCGGACATGGCGCACCAGATGGAGATCGCCGCGACAAGCGACAAAGCCAGACCCCGGCACGGTCTCTCGAATGATCCCAATGTCACTTGCGTCTCCTCATCAGCTGACAGCCGGCATCGCGGCTACTCGCACGGAAGACTGCATTCTGCAGGATAACCATGCGTCTGGGAAGCCAAGTTACAAAACGCCATCGACCTGTAACTGCATCGCGACCGCGCCTAAAATTCATCGACCTATTCAAAAAATTCTACTTGCTCAAGCTCTGTCCGAGCTGCCCCGCGTCTGTTCATTTGCACTGCAAAATACGGCTCGAACTTTTGCTTACGCACATCATGCTTTCAAACGCCGCTATCATGCAGGCGAGCGTCTTTTATATGTCGCAATCTCTTTGACACGCGCTTTCTTCCTGTTAGCTTTTCCGCGCCGGTCGAACCGGTCGGGTGCTGACGGCATCACGAAAAGGAGAGGTCGCCAATGATCGAGCCCAAGAAGTCCGGCACCGACCGCCGTAATTTTCTAAAAGGCGCCGCCGTCGCGGGTGTAGCGCCAGCTGTCGCGGTCGCTGCTGCAGTGCCGAGCGCGGAAGCGCAGGTCGCTGCCCCCCGTCACCTTCCCTCCGCACTGCCGCCGACCGTGAAGACGATCGCGGCCGAAGTCGGCGATGTGAAGGAGATGAACCGCATCGGTGGCAAGCCTGGTTCAGATTTCATGGTCGACGTCCTCAAGACGCTCGACATCAAATACACACCTTCGAATTGTGCATCGAGCTTCCGCGCACTCCATGAGTCGATCATCAATTACGGCGAGAACAAAGCGCCGGAATTTTTGAGCTGCATGCATGAGGAGTCGGGCGTCGCAATGGCGCACGGCTATTTCAAGATAACAGGCAAGCCGTTGATGACGATGGTGCACGGCACCGTCGGTCTGCAGCACGCAACCATGGGCATCTACAATGCCTTCTGCGACCGTGTGCCGGTTATCATTATTGGCGGCAACGACATGGATGCTGCGAGCCGCCCGCCGGGCGTGCCGACCTTCCATGCTGCGCAGGATATCAATCTCATCGTCCGTGATTACACCAAGTGGGACGATACGCCGACGTCGCTGCAGGCCTTCGCGCAGTCAATGGTGCGCGGCTACAAGATCGCGATGACACCTCCTTATGGCCCCGTTGCGATTTCGCTCGATGCCGGCCTGCAGCAGGAGCCGATTGGCGCGCATGGCGCGGGTCTCTACATTCCGAAATTCAACATGCCCTCGCCGCCCGCCGGCGAAATGGGCGCGGTGAAGGAAGCCGCGCGCCTGCTGGTCAATGCGGAAAATCCGGTCATCGTCGCCGACCGTTCTGCGCGCACACCTGAGGGCGTCCAGCTCCTCATTCAACTCGCGGAATTGCTGCAGGCTCCGGTCGTCGACCAGGGCAACCGCATGAACTTCCCCAATACGCATTACCTCTCGCGTCCCGCCGGAGTGGTCTCGACCGCCGATGTGATTATGGGCCTGGAACTGTCGGACTTCTGGGGCACGGTGAATGCCTATACCGACAATGGCGACGACGGCATCGGCGTCAATTCGACGAAGATCAAGCCGACCACAAAGTTGATCAGCATTTCATCCGTGGAACTCCTGACGAAGTCGAACTACCAGGACTTCCAGCGTTTCCAGTCCGTCGACGTTTCTATGCCGGCAGATGCGCAAGCGACGTTGCCGGCTTTGATCGAAGCGGTGAAGTCCGCTCTGACGTCGGAACGTCGTGCGCAGAACGATCAGCGCGCCGAGAAAGCCAAGAAGACCTACGCTGATATCCGCGCACGCGAACGTGCAGCGGCGGCAGTTGCATGGGATGCGAGCCCGATTTCGACGGCACGCCTGTGCATGGAACTCTATGGGCAGATCAAGAACGAGGATTGGTCGCTCGTTGCCTCTGAAGGCAACGTGTCGAACTGGCCGAACCGTCTTTGGGCGATGGAAAAGCATCACCAGTGGCTCGGTCGTTCGGGCGGCTATGGCGTCGGCTACGGTGCGCCTGCCTCGGTCGGTGCCGCGCTTGCCAATCGCGATTTGGGACGTTTTTCTGTCGCGATCCAGTCGGACGGCGATCTGATGTTTGCGCCGGGTGTCCTGTGGACGGCGGCCCGGCACAAGATCCCGCTGCTCTCGGTCATGCACAACAATCGTGCCTGGCATCAGGAGACCATGCACGTGCAGCGCATGGCAAGCTTCCGCAACCGTCCGTCGAACTACGGCAACGATGCTGGCCCCGTCGGTACGATGATCCAGAACCCGGACATCGAATATCACAAGCTTGCGGAATCGATGGGCTGGTGGGCAAAGGGTCCGATCAAGGATCCGGCGCTCCTCGGCCCCGCGATCAAGGAAGCCATGGCAGTTGTGAAGTCCGGCCAGCCCGCGCTTCTGAATGTTTGGACGCAGCCGCGCTGACCGGGAGAGAGAAAATGAAAAAATATATCCTGATCGCCGCAGCGATTGCGGCCACGACGCTCGGCGCGGGTGCCGCTGTCGCCGGAGATGCCACCAAGGGAGGCCAGACTTTCCGCGAGAAGGGATGCTGGCAGTGTCACGGCTTCGAGGGGCAGGGGGGCTCGGCCGGTCCGCGCCTCGCCAATACGCAGCTGCCCGAAGATGCCCTGATCGCCTTCGTCCACAACTCGAACGGACCTATGCCGCCGTTCTCCGAAAAACTGGTGTCAGACGCTCAACTCTCCGACGTCTATGCCTATCTGCAATCGCGCCAAAAGCCGGCGGATCCGAAAACGATCCCCTTGCTGCAGCCCTGATCGCTCCAGCCCCCGATCCTCGGATCGGGGGCTTTTTTTGGCCTTCAAAAAACCAGCTCAGGCCTTGGTGTGGGAGTGAATCTGCAGGGCCTCGAGAAAGCGCGACACCATGTTGTAGGCGGCGACGGTCGCGGTCAGCTCCACGACTTTGTCGGCGGGCAGCAGAACGGACACCGCATCAAAAATGTCGTCGGGCACCTGGACGTGTCGTGTCATCACGTCCGTATAAGCGAGCACCGCGCGCTGCAGGGGCGAGAAGCACTCGGCCGTTTCCCAACCGGGTAGATCGTCGAGCTGTTGCTGCGTCATGCCCTCCCGAAGCGCGATCGGAGCATGCTGGTCAGCTTCGTAGCTTGCACCATTCAGGTCGGCGACGCGCATGATGACCATCTCGCGAATGTCGCCGGGCAGACTCGATTTCTGCCGGATGGACGTCAGGTAAGTCAGCCACCCCTCGGTAACTGCGGTACTGTGAAGCAGCATGCTGTAGAGATGCAGCAGGCTGCCGCGTTCTTTTACGATGCGCTCAACGATGGCTTTGCGCGCAGCGGTGTCCGGTTCGGCATATGGGAGTCGGGCCATGGTCCCTCTTGCTTCGAGTCGCCACGACCTGCGCGGCCAAATACGCAAAAAAACCAGCAGCTTGAAGATCACACGCGGCCCAGGCCTCATCCTGCGCGACATCTTGCGTCAGCGCAGGGCCGATTGGCTTCTGAATCGATCAGGGAATGACGATGCGCCGGCGCGTGGTGCGGCGCTCGACGATCACCGCGCGGCCTGAGGCCGAGGGCGTGGCCGGTACGACGCGCTGGATCGTGGTGCGACGCTGGGCAACGGCGCGAACGTCTTCGACGGGCAGCCCAATCAGCGCGGCCGCGACTTCGATCTGGCTCGCAGGATCGTCGGTGAAACATTGCGCTGCCTCCAGCGCTTCCTCGATGGTCGGCGGATTGTGCCGCACGCGCCGTCCACCGTATTTCGTCTTCCATGCTGCGGGCATGTCAGTCACTCTTCGCAAGAGAATTCAAGGGTCGACGGCTTGTAGACGACGGCGCATGATAAGCCAACACCGTGCCACGACGACGCGCGGATTGCACCATGGCATAGTCAATTCGCGCCAGGCGTGTCCCTACGGTGACGCTGAGCCCCGGGGCATCCCGGGCGTTGAACTACGCCAAAGTTCTGGCGAACCCCCAGGAAAGATGAGGCTCATGAGCTGGCACGTCCGTTACTTCAGCCCGGCCCTTCACGCCGAACTGCAATCGCTGGAATTTGAAACCGAGCGCGAGGCGCTGGCCGCCGCCTATGAACTTGCCCAGGGCGAGGAGCGGATTACCGCTATAGAGGGGCCTGATGGCGAAACCGTCGGACCTGACGAGATCGAGGTCTGGTTTCGCGAACGTGGGCTGGTTCTGCCACCCGTGCGCCAGCTCTAGGGTCCGGGGTCGCTAATCTCGGTCGGCGTGCCCGACGCCTCCTCGGTGTCGGTTGCGTCGTCCGCAGGCGGCGGCGCAACGCCGTTGTCTTCACTGTACATTTTTTGGCCGACGGCTTCGAGCTCAGCCGCGAAAT
>JAQGKN010000556.1 GCA_028290085.1 Hyphomicrobiales bacterium | reverse complement strand
CTCGCCTTGCCTCGCGTGTTGGTCGGTAGATGCGGCTCGATCTTCGAAAACTGCGTGTCCGTTAGCCAGAATTGATCCCGATTCATCGTAGCTTCCTTTCGGAAGCCGTGAATCACAAGGCCATCCTAATGCCAACCATTTTATCGGTCTGGACCCTAGAGCAGGCCTGCGGCGATGTTAATCGTGAGGGCCAGGATCGTGGTGTTGAAAAAGAACGAGATCACGCCGTGCAAAACTGTGATCCGGCGCATCACTGATGACGTGGTTTCCACGTCTGCGGTTTGTGAGGCACAGCCGATGACAAACGAATAATAGACAAAGTCACTGAAGGATGGCTGGTCACTATCAGGGAAGCGCAAGCCGCCGCGGGCGTTTGGTGGCAGCGAGATCTCCGACGCACGTTCGACGTAGAATTCGTGCGCGTAATGAAACGCAAACACCAGGTGAATGAAGACCCAAGCCGTCAAGATCGTTGCTCCCGCCAAAGCTAGATGGAGCAACCGTGCGTTGCCATGGATGTCCTTGACAGTGGCGAGCTGCATGACGATTGCAGCAATGCTCGCCGTGGTCGCCAAAATAGAAAAAACGAGCACGACGAACCGGCTTTGATCGACCAACATTGCATGTCGCCGAATCGATGCCGGGTTGGCGTGCAGCATCACGGCGCTTGAAGCGATGATGTAGGATATGCTGGCTACGTTCCATGCGAGGAGAAGGCGTGTTGAAACAGCCCAGTTGCCCGAACGACCAGCATAGAAGCAAGCGACTCCGATAAAGATGCAGATCAGCAATCTTCGACGGCCTAGCACATGTTGGAGAGGATGATGCATTGGTGAACACTCCCGATGGTTATCTAACGCGCCAGGTACGTTGCTTGTCGTGATGACCTAAGACCGCTCAAGCTTTGCAATGAGGGCGCTTTGCGCTTCGATGGCGAGAGAACGCGCGCAGAGAGTCGAGCCGGTCACGACGCAGGCTCTCTGTCCAAAGGAGCGAATGTCCACAGTTTGTTCCCTGACAACGTTCACAAAACGACGACACCCGTGGTCAAGATCTGTGCCAGCAAGTAAGGAAGCCCCGCCCATTTGACTAAAGCGAGCATGGCTCCCCAAGTCAGCCCAAAGCCGATGCCGGCGACAACAGCAAAGCGCCAGCCAGCATCACTGTGCGACTTCTCGGTGCGAAACGTGTGGCGGCGGTTCAAAAGATATGATGGGAGTCCGCCGCAGAGCCTGCCGAAAAACCTATCGTCGAGAGATGCCAAGGCGAGCGCGGGAAAGACCTCCATCAGATGAAGACCGGCCGTGGCGAGGCGTGTCGCCTCGGGCGTCTCTTCAGCCCCGAGTTTTTCCAAGAAGCGCCAGATCGGCGCATGCGGTCCGAACATAGGGAGCTTGCTTCGATTTGCAGGCTGAACGCCACCCCCCATCCAGGAGATCAGACTCGCGGCCAGCTTCTCGACGGGCCGCATACCCTTCTCATTGGGCACGATGGTGGGCTGATCAAGGGCAACGAGTGTGGGCACCCCGGGGCGGCTCACGAAATGTATGTAGTCGAGCGCTCTTTCGAACCCGACAAGTTGGGGCGCTCCAAAACTGACGAATTTGCCATCCTCGAATAGGACCGAACAGATCGGACCGGGCGCCTTAGCGTTGTCAGTCCAAGCGGAGTCGAATCCGACAAAGACGGCAGGGCGCCCGACAGACAAGGAAGGCAAACTCATCGCGCGTGCGACACAATAAAAGCCCATATCGAGACGAAATTCCCAAGGGGATAGAGGCATCGTACGTCAGATCGCGCGAGGACATGCTCGCCTGCCACCTATGGTCATCAGTGCTGACATTAATTGAATTGGAAGGATCATCAGTAAGGCTCATCGTTTCCGTCTTGCAGACAAGAAGGACGTGCATTGAGGGCATCCCTTTCGTTCGCAGCTAATTCCAGAGCACACGTTCACCCTGACGCCGCAGGGGCAGCGCGAGCCTTCCATGCCTCCAGTCCCACGGCGCAATGAATGCGCCGGCCCACATTCGTCAGGATGGACGACCTTGCGCTACGATGACCACGTTCACTGAACCGCCAGAGCGCAGCAACTGATCCGCAACCGCTGAACCGACGTGGCCGGTAGCTCCAACGACGATGTACATCAGATCACTTCGTCAGCGTTCCCGTTGCCCCACGTTCTCGGAAATGCGGGAGGGAAGGCGCCGCCACTCAGGATGCCCTGAGCGCCGACGACGGCGCGGGCTTTCTCCCGCGCCATTGTCAGCCGGCGCAGCCTGGAGTCCACACAGCGCGCGGCGCTTCAGGCTGCGCCTTTCATCAATGCGCAATGGCTTTGGCGTCGCCAGTGAGATCCAGAATGTGCAGTCCGGTATTCGCGCGATCCACAATGTAGATATAGCCGCGGTCATCCGTCTCCACGTTGTTCGTTTGAATGGCAACCTTGCAGCGGTCCTGCCCGTCGATTTTTACGCAGCGCTTCGTAGTCCGATCCGTGATCGCGGGAATGAAACTGGCTACCTCGGTTGGGTGATAGGGATCTCGGATATCAACAGCGCGCACGCCGGCATTGAAGAAAGCAATGAAGGCCAGCTTCTTGTAGTAAATAGGTGCAAAGCTCTCGTTGGAGGAATGAGAGCCGAAGCGCCCACCGCGATCACAGAACTGGCCGCTGCTCTCCTTGACCGTATAACTTGAAACGATCAGCGGGCTTTTTTCAACGGTCACGTCTGCGAACCAGACCATCTGGCGGGGTTCCGCGCATTCGTTGACGAGCGACTCATCAACGATCATCACGAAGTCGCGCAGCGGCTCCTGCTTCCCCTTCGCAAATTCTGCGATCGGCATGCGCGGCAGCGGGTAGGTCGTGTGTGCACCATTGAAGGCGGAGAGAGAGAGGCGCGAGACCTCCGGGGTGCGCAGATTTCCCGCTGTCGGCTCGGCTGCGCCTTCGATGAGCTTTTTTCGGTCGACGATCTGAAGAAGGCCATCCTTGTTGGTGCCATAGCCGAAATAGATGCGATTGGAGTCGGGGCCGAGCGAGATTGGGCCGTGTAGTTCGGTCGACATCGGCCCGGTGCTGCCGGGCTCCTGACCGGGCAGGCCGTAATCGCGGATCTTGCGTGGATGAGCGGGGTCGGAGAGGTCGTAGACCTGCGTCATACGGCGCGTGCGCCACCCCTCGATGCCCGAGACGAGATAGGCGACGCCCGTATCGCATTCCCACCAGTTCTTGTGCGTGCCCTTTATACCAGTGATGCGCGTGACCAGCACGGGTTTGGCGGGATCCGCCACATTCCAAATCTCATGCGCGGAGTTGCCGAAAGTGCGCAGCAAATAAACGGCGGCGGGATCTCCCTTCGGCAAACTTCCGCCGTCACAGACGCGCGTCATCTGCCCGCCCCCGGATTCGTCAAGACCTTCTTCCCCGGGAATATGGACGAGGTAGACCGGCTTGGCGGGATCGGTGACATCAACGACCGACGTGCCATTGAACTCCTTTTGGCCGGTCATTGAATTGAGCGGCTTTGGGTCTGCCTCGGTGCCGCCGTGATGGCCGATGTAGGCGATGTAGCGATTGCCCTGCCTGTGGATGGTTGGTTGGTAGGCGCTACGCCCTTGCAGGTCGTTGACGCCCAGCAGTTGCATGTTCACGGCCTCGGGTGGTGCGCCGATCTTCTGGCTTTGCGCCGAGGCTGCGCCAAAAGTCGTGGTGAGGGCTATCGCGAGGACGCATTGCCGTATTGATACGTGCCACATGGCGTTCACTTCCAATTCCAGGTGTTATTGGGCTACGCCGAAGACGCGAAGCTCCCACGGCATGATGACCTTTTGGAAGATTACCGGATCGGTCCAGCCCTTCGCCTCGCGGCCCAGGTGCCCGCCGACAGGATTGATCCAAGCGTCTTTGGGGATGTCGCCCGTGTGCAAAAGCAAGTCCTGATCGGACATGGGCACTTGCGTGTCCTTGACGCCGGCGACGATCAGCATCGGTGCGGTTTTCCGGTCCAGCAGTCCTTGGGTTTTGAGGGACATGGCCGGGAAGATGCGCGCGAGGCTCTCCACATCCGATGCACCATCGACCACGGCGATGAAGGCCGGAGCGAGGTCGAACAGGTATTCACGATTTCCGAGCGTACCTTCGCGCGTGAATTTTTCGGAAAAGAATTCATGTACCGGCGCAGATTGCGCAACCGCGCCTATGAGGCGCTCGCGCTCGACGACAGCGAGCTTTGTGGCCCAATAGGCACCGAAGCTGACGCCGTGAACGAGGATGCGCGACTTGTCGATCTCAGGCCGCGCGACGAGATAATCGAGTACGCGGCTGAACATGCGTTCTGCGTTCACGCTGACCTTCAGAGGCGCCTCGCCTGTTCCCGGCCCGTCTACGGCGAAATAGCCTACGCCTTTGTCGAGGAGCTGATTATAGCTCTCAGCCACAGTCTCCTTGCGCGAGTCGAGGCCGCTGATTGCAAGCACGACGGGAGCAGGTCCTGTCGCACCCTTGGGCAGCCGCAAATAGCCGACGAGGCTCTTGCCTTCAAAGGGAATGGACACGCGCTCCACCGGCGGGTCGAGCGTCGCTGCGTGCTTCATATAGGCATCTACCGCCTTGGCGTAAGCGGCGCGCTTGCCATCTGACGAGGGCACCGGCCATTGCGCGAAATAGAGCAGTCGCCAAGCCTTCAGGTAGTCCGCATTGGCCTGTTTGGGGTCGGACGTGACGGCCGCCTCCCGCAAGTATTTATCTGCAACGGCGCCAAAGCCGCGCGCCCACTCGTCCCTGTCACGGGATTGAATTTTCGAGAAGGCCTCCGCAACATCCTTGGGATCAAGCCCCAGCATTGGATAGGCGCCTCGCTGGACGCGATCGGTCGCTTCGGCCTTGATTTCATCGATGGTGCGTTCGGGAACCTGAGCGTGCGCTGCTGTGGCTCCCACC
>JAQGKN010000552.1 GCA_028290085.1 Hyphomicrobiales bacterium | reverse complement strand
CAGCAGTTTCCAGTTAACCCGATCGCGGGCGAGGCGGCTGATCGGATTATTCGAGAGATGACGACTGTTTCACCATCCATCGTAGAGCTGGCGAAAAAGATCTACGAGTGAGCTCGTCTGGCACGTGCGTTTGGCACGTCAGTTCACTCCCTTTCATGCAACAGTTCGCAGGCTCCGATTGCCCTGAGGCGGTCGGGGCCTTTTTTGGAGCATGCCTCCCGGACGCACTCCCGCAGCCAGCGATGCGCTGGATCGGCATCCAGCCGCGGGTGCCAGAGCAATGAAACTGTGACGTCTGGAGCGGCGACCGGCAGCGAGAAACTGTGCATTCCAGCGCGCAGGTTTTCAGTATGCCGCTCGGGGACGCTTGCGATCAGATCGGAACCGCGCGCCAAAGCCAGCGCGGCCGAAAATCCGCCGACGATTGTGGCTATGTCCCGTTTGAGTCCGAACGGCTCCATGGCTTTATCGATCGGGCTCTCTTCGAGCCCGCGCCGCGAGACGAGGACGTGGCGGCCGGCCGCATAACGGACGGGTGTGATTTCGTCCTGGCTCAGCGCGTGTCCCATTCGCACGACGCCGATGAAGCGATCCCGGAACAATGCCTGCGCACGCAGCTCGGGTCCGGTCGTCTTCCCAACAACGCCCGTTTCCAGATCGACAATACCGTCGCGGAGGGGAGCGCTGTCTTTGTCTGGCTTCTGCACGAAGCGCAGTCGCACGCCGGGAGCCTGCTGGGTGACGCGCGCAATGAGATCGGGGCCGAAGCTCTCCACAAAGCCTTCGCTGGTCCGCAGCGTGAAGGTTCGGACGAGTTGCCCAAGTTCGAAGTTCTCGGCGGGACGGAGAACGGCTTCCGCATCGCGCACAAGCTGCTCGACCTGATCGCGGAGTTCGAGCGCGCGGGGTGTGGGAACGAGGCGACGCCCGGCCCTCACCAGCAGCGGATCGCCCGTCGTCTCACGCAGTCGGGACAAGGCGCGACTCATCGCCGACGGGCTGAGTCGCAACCGTTGGGCCGCGCGCGCAACGCTGCCTTCGGCAAGCAGCACATTGAGGGTGACAAGCAGGTTGAGGTCAGGACCCAGCATGTTTCGACCCTAGCACAGATCGATGCCTGATATGGCGTCAAACGCATTCATCAAGTGCAAATGGTGCGCCTTCCGCCATGTTTGGCGAAGACCTAGGTTTCTGAAAGCTACTTTTAGCGGTTACCGGAAATGGGTTTCATCATGACGCGAATGGTCGAGGAAAAAACTGAGAGTGCGAGGTTGCCGGGCTCGGTGCGCTGGGCGCTCGCCAGCCTTTCACTTTCCATGCTTCTGTCATCGCTGGGCACCAGCATCGCAAATGTGGGCTTGCCGACCTTGGCGCAGGCATTCACCGCCTCCTTCCACGAGGTCCAGTGGGTCGTCCTTGCTTATCTCCTCGCCATCACGACGTTGATCGTCAGCGTCGGCCGGCTCGGTGACGTTGCCGGGCGCCGCCGGTTGCTGCTAGCCGGAATCTTCCTTTTTACGGTCGCCTCGGCCCTGTGCGGCGTTGCGACAACACTTTGGCTGTTGATTGCCGCTCGCGCTGTTCAAGGGCTTGGGGCGGCCATCATGATGGCCCTCACCATGGCGTTTGTCGGTGAGACCGTTCCAAAAGAAAAGACGGGTAGCGCCATGGGGCTGCTGGGCACAATGTCGGCGGTTGGGACGGCGCTTGGTCCCTCTCTCGGTGGGTTGCTGATCTCCGGGCTCGGCTGGCCGGCCATCTTCCTCATCAATCTACCCTTGGGCGTTGTGGCTCTATTTCTGGCGTATCGCTACCTGCCGAACGATCGCCGCAGGCCGACGACTGAGCGTGCTGGCTTCGACGCCTTGGGCACATTTTTGCTCGCTCTGACGCTGGCGGCCTATGCCCTTGCGATGACGACGGGGCGGGGCAGTTTCGCTCTGCTCAACGTGGCGTTGCTTTCAGTTGCCGCCATCGGAGCCGGCCTGTTTGTGGTCGTCGAAACGAGAGCAGCGTCACCATTGATACGATTGGCGATGTTCAGAAGTCCGGTGCTCAGCGCGGGCTTCTCCATGAGCGCTCTGGTTACGACTGTAGTGATGGCGACGCTGGTGGTCGGGCCGTTCTATTTGTCCGGCGCGCTTGCCCTCGACGCCGCCCACGTCGGACTCGTCATGTCGTCAGGGCCGATTGTCGCCGCGCTGACAGGCGTGCCCGCAGGCCGTATCGTCGACCGGTTCGGTGCAAACCGCATGAGCATTGCCGGTCTCGTTGGAATGGCGATCGGATCGTCGGCGTTGCCCATGCTGCCGACGAGCTTCGGCGTGCCCGGCTACATCGCGCCGCTCGTTGTCATCACCGCCGGTTATGCGCTCTTCCAGGCCGCCAACAATACGGCCGTCATGACGAATATCCGACCGGACCAGCGCGGCGTCATATCCGGCATGCTCAACCTGTCGCGCAATCTCGGGCTCATTACCGGCGCATCCGTTATGGGCACAGTTTTCGCGCTCGCGTCGGCGACGAGCGACATCGCAACGGCTCCTCCAGAGTCCATTGCCACCGGTATGCGCGTCACCTTCGCCATTGCCGCGATGCTGATCGTCGTCGCGCTAGCCATCGCGGTCGGGAGCCGTGGCGGCATGAAGGGCCCATCTCCGTCCAGCGATGTGCCGTGACGCTGCGCGCGCCCCGAGCGGCTTGCGCGGCGACGTATGGGTCAGAGTGTCAGATTTCTCTTTCAGGTGGTCGCCTAGCGGACTTTCAGGACGCAGGCTGGCTCGCCGACCCCATGATGGAGCGCATCTGTCGTGCGATAACGACTTCCTCGTTGGTTGGAATAACCCACGCCGTGATGTCGGCGCGCGTAGAGATCAACGGGCCGCCGGCCATGTTGGCAGCCTCGTCGAGAGTCACTCCGGCCCATGAGAGTGCGGCGATAACTTCGGCTCGGGTCAACACGTCGTTCTCGCCGATGCCGCCTGTGAAGACGAGGCCATCAAGCCCACCGAGCGCGGCTATCATCGAGCCGATCTCTCGCGTGATGCGGTAGACAAACAGATCGATCGCGCGTCGTGCATCGACATTATTGGCCGCATTGGCCCGCAGCGTTCGCATGTCATTTGAAAGGGCGGAAACGCCGAGCAATCCGGATTTTGTGTAAAGAATATTCTCCGCCTCCGCCGGTGTGAGCTTCATCTCCCGCAACATGTAGAAGACGGCACCGGCATCGATTGCGCCGCATCGCGTTCCCATGGGAAGGCCATCCAATGCGGAAAACCCCATTGTGGTCGCGATGCTGACGCCCTTGTTCAAAGCACAGAGGCTCGCACCGTTTCCCAGATGCGCGACAATCACGCGGCCGGCCGCAAATCGCCGGTCATAAGTCGCGAGCGTTGAAGCAATGTATTCGTATGAGAGACCGTGAAAACCATAGCGCCGCACACCCCGGTCGCGCATGTCGCGCGGGATCGCAAACAAAGTTGCAACGTCGGGCTGCGTTTGGTGGAAGGCGGTATCGAAGCAGGCGATTTGTGGCATCGCGGGGAGTTGGCGACGTATGATCTTGATCGGGGCCAGATTGTGCGGCTGATGCAAAGGCGCGAGCGGGATCAGACCCTCGAGAGCAGACAACACGGAATCATCGATCAGCACCGGGCCGGTAAATGCCTCCCCACCATGAACGACGCGGTGCCCGACGGCCACGAGCTTGCGTCCTTCCCTTTGCGTCCGAAGCCAGGACACAAGATGCGTGATCGCGCCCTCATGCCCCAGCTTCTCGGCTGCGGGCCATGATGTCTCGTCCAGGGTTTTTCCTGCGCGATCTTTTACGACGAAATGCGCCGTGCTTCCGAGACCCTCGAACAGGCCTCGGAAAATCACGCCTGGATCGGCGTCGTTGGCGGCCTCGAATATCTGGAATTTCAGGCTCGACGATCCTGCATTCAGGACGATGAAAACCGGGGTCATGGCGTCAGACCTCCGGGACGGCGAGTTGCGTACGCTGCGCTTCGGCGACGAGCGAGGCGACCGCGCAGGAGGCGAGGCGCGTGATCGTGGAGTCGGCCCGGCTGGTCAGGATGATGGGCACGCGTGCGCCGAGGACTATGCCGGCGGCGTCCGCATCGGCCAGGAAGGTGAGGCTTTTTGCGAGTAGGTTCCCGGCTTCCAGATCGGGGACCACGAGCACATTGGCCCGCCCGGCCACGGGAGACTCAATCCTCTTGACCCGCGCGGCGCCGATGTCGATTGCATTGTCGAGGGCGAGAGGTCCATCGACAATGCCGCCCGTGATCTGGCCACGGTCGGCCATTTTGCAAAGTGCGGCCGCCTCGATGGTCGAGGGCACTTTGGGATTGACCATCTCCATCGCGGAGAGCACGGCGACCCGCACCGGATCAATATGCAGTGCTCGTGCAAGATCGATTGCATTCTGCACGATGTGGACCTTGTCCTCCAACGTGGGGGCGATATTGACGGCGGCGTCCGTGATGATGAGGGGCCCCTCATGTCCAGGCACGTCCATCACGAAGCAATGGCTGATCCGACGGAGTGTTCGCAGGCCGCCGTCGCGGCGAACGACGGCGCCCATGAGTTCGTCAGTATGCAGGCTTCCCTTCATCAGGGCTTCCGCGCCGCCCGACCGGATGAGATCGACCGCCGCGGCTGCTGCAGCCTGGCTGTGTGCTGCCTCCACAATGCGGAAAGCGGAGGGGTCTTTGCCGAGCGCCGTCGCAGCAGCCTTGATCTTGTCAGATGGCCCAACCAGGATCGGCTTGATGAGGCCGAGGTCCACGGCCTCGAAGACCGCAGTCAGGGAAGCGGCGTCGCAGGGGTAGGCGACCGCCACTTTCAACACCGGGACGGACTTGGCCGCTGCTACAAGCCGGTCATATTTTTCGTGCTTACGCGCGGCAAGTGAGGCCGTCTGGGGCGAAGCAACAACTGCCATGATGGCCTCCATCCTTTGCGTTGTCGGGACAACAGATCGGGAAGAAGCATCTGCCATTTCCAATCCGTCCGCTTGATCGATTGGGCCATTTTAGCCCCAAAGCCGTAGAGCGGGGGACGGCGGCGGTTACGCTTTGTTAACGTAAACGTGGAGCTCCCATCTCGGCTTGTGATTGTTTGAACCTCTGACTTCATGCCTAACCGGATCGGCTGCAAAAGACCGGCGCGTAGAGAGATCTGGTTTACCTTCCTCGAATGTATAGGAACGTGTTTCAACCACTTCGTAACCGGTTAAGTTGAAGTTAGTCAGGCAGGACCCGGCTGTAGCCGGAGGCATGAAGCCGCGTCTTCGTTGTTCGACTTTGTTGGACATGTGCTCTCCACATCTCAAGAGCGCTACAGGTCCGACATGAGCATTCACCGACTCATCCTTTTCGGCGCGACTGGACAATCCAGCTCACCCGAAAAATCAGAAAACCCGACGGCAGTTTCGGCGGCGTTCTAGTTGCGTCGCTCGATCCCTACCATCTTTCGCAATTGTATGAATCGATCGATATCGGTTCAGGTGGGGCTATTACGCTGATCGGCACCGACGGGATCATCCGCGCTCGCGGTGGCATGAATGCCAATGTGCTGGGCAAGTCCCTGGCTTCCTCGCCTATTTTCCGGGACCTCGCAGGTAAGCCAAACGGCACGTTTGAAGCACCCAGCGGCGTCGATGGCGTCGAGCGCGTGATCAGCTATCGAAAGGTCACGGCTTATCCGCTCATTGTGGCTGTCGCACTTGCGCGCAGCGAGGCGCTCGAAGATTTCGAAACGGCGCGAGCATCCCTCTGGTCCGTGATTTCCATGGTCGCAGCCTTTCTGTGCGCGACCATGGTCTGGGGCGTGTTTCAGCGCTATCGCCTCGATGGCACGCGCGAAAGCCTTCTCAGTCAGGCGCGCGTTTTGGCATCGACCCTGACGAATATGCAGGAGGGCATCCTCATGATCGATGGTGCCAACGACGTCGTCGTGATGAACGATCGTGCGCGAAGTCTCCTGAGCATGTCGGGGACCTATTTCAAATTGCCGTTCCCAGCGATTCATCTGCCCTTCGACAGTTCGAAGGAAAACCACACCGAAGAACATGGGTTCGCGGGCGGGACGGTTCTCGAGATTCGCACCACGCTTCTTCCCGATGGTGGCTACGTAAAGACATTCAGCGACATCACCGATCGGAAGCTGGATCAG
Source organism: Hyphomicrobiales bacterium (assembly GCA_028290085.1). GTDB lineage: Bacteria > Pseudomonadota > Alphaproteobacteria > Rhizobiales > Beijerinckiaceae > Terripilifer. Next base: position 449 of record JAQGKN010000552.1, on the reverse strand, counting down.
CGTGTGCTGGAAGAAGCGCGCGACAGGGCCGAAGCAGGCAGCCGCGCACGCACGGCGTTCCTGGCAACCATGAGTCACGAGATCCGCACGCCTCTGGGCGGGGTTCTCAGCATGGTCGATCTCATTGCCACGACGCGTCTCGACGATGCACAGCGGCATTATCTCGACATTACGCGTGGCTCTGCCGAGCATCTGCTTCAGTTGATCGACGACATCCTCGATGTGACGAAGCTCGACGCCGAAAAGCTGACGTTCGAGAACATCTCCTTCGACTTTCACATGCTCATTCGCGACACGCTCGAACTCGTCGCTCCCAAGGCGATTTCGACCGGCCTCTCCGTGGGCTGCATCATCGACCCGGACGTCCCGCGCGAGATCGAGAGCGATCCGGGAAGGCTTCGTCAGATCGTGCTCAATCTGCTGGGCAACGCGATCAAATTCACGTCGCA
>JAQGKN010000523.1 GCA_028290085.1 Hyphomicrobiales bacterium | reverse complement strand
ATGTTCTGCCGCCTGAAGGACTTCAGGCGCGTCGCTACACGCTACGATCGAAATGCTGCAAATTTCCTCGCAGCCGTTTGTATCGCTGCCGCTGTCAGCTACTGGTTATGAGTCTGGACCCTAATTCCCGTGTCGATGTTGGGTCATAAAAAGAAAGGAGAATCCCGCTTTAGGCGTTGAATCGCTCAAAAAGCGGGAGGAAAAGGGCGAAAGCCGGCACTGCTCCGGTATTTCGTCATCCACGCCCACGCGTCCTCGATCATTGTCGGTAACTCACTACGCAATGGCTTCCAGCCGAGTGCTTCCGTGGCCTTGGACGGATCCGCGATCAGCATTGCGGGATCTCCAGGGCGTCTCGCAGCTGAGCGGATTGGCACGACCCTCCCCGTTACGGCACGAACCGCGGCAACGACTTCGGCGACGCTTGCCCCTCGACCGGCACCTAGATTGTAAACTTTGAACACACCAGCCTCACACCGGGTCAAAGCCGAAACATGCGCGGAAGCGAGATCGGCGACATGTACGTAGTCGCGTACGCAAGTTCCATCGCAGGTCTCATAATCCTCGCCGAAAATATCGATGCCAGATCGAAGTCCCAAAGCAGATTGCAGAAGAAGTGGGATCAGATGCGTCTCGGGATCATGCTCCTCGCCGATCGCGCCCTCCGGATCCGCGCCTGCGGCATTGAAATAGCGCAAGGCGATAACGCCTAAGCCAAAGGCGCCGCACGCGTCGCGCATCATATGTTCAGCCATCAGTTTGGAACGACCATATGGATTGACTGGAATTTGGGTGGCGGCCTCAGAGATCGGCATTTGGTCCGGGCAGCCATAGGTTGCGCATGTGCTGGAGGCCACGATTTTCTTGATGTTATGCGCGCGCATGGCCTCAAGTACGACAAGTGTACCCGCGACATTGGTGCGATAGTAGAGATCTGGATGCGCAACTGACTCACCGACATAAGCCAGAGCAGCAAAGTGCATCACCGCCTCTGGCTGGTGCCGGCGCATCACTGCGGAAATTGCCGTTAGGTCGCAGATGTCTCCGTGTTCCAAAGGACCCCATTGAACCAAGGCGCGATGCCCACTGCGCAGATTATCGAATACGATCGGCGAATGTCCCGCTTCAGCAAGGGCTTTGCATGCATGCGACCCGACGAATCCTGCACCACCAGTAACGAGTACTCGCATTCATTTCCCCTCAGAGTGTTGGTATGCTAATCAGCAGCAGAGACTTCGGGCGATCGAACCTTAAAACCTCTTTTATCGATGGATGAGTTCAGGTTATCCAGTAAATTATATCTGCAATTCTTGACCAGCGTCCACTGGGCGCGCGACGGGGTTTGCCACGCAGCGTCTTTTCAAAATTCAGCAACATTGGATTATGCGATAACGTACAAAAACGAGTTACCCGTCAGGCGTATTTTGACAGGACTGTTCCGAGTGCTTTGGAAACGGTCTCGATCCCAAACCGAGTTTCGATGCGGTGACGGGCCGCTAAGCCTAGCCGGCTACACAGCTCCGGATCAGTGCGCATCCGTTCAATAGCGCTTCTCAAGGCTACCTCATCGTCCAACGGCACGATCAGGCCGCCGGATTGCTCGCCTTGTTCCAAAATGTCGGGCAGACCGTTTGCTGCTGTCGCAACTACGGGCAGTCCGCACGCCATGGCCTCTAACGGCGCGACCGGCATACCTTCGATCCGGGAGGCGCTTACATAGATATTCGCTGCGGATAAGCAATTTAGGAGAAAAGACCGGTCGGTAGAATATTCCGAGAACCAGCGTACCTTACCGCTCCGTCTTTGTGCAATGAGAGCCGCGAGCTTTGCATTATCATGGCCTGACCCAATGAGGATCAGTTGGTCTTCACCGGAGGCTGTCCAAGACCGCAGCAGAAGATCCGTCGCCTTTTGTCGGAAGTCGATGCGTCCATGATTGATGGCGATAAACCCTTCCTGCGGAAGGCCTAGATCGCTGCGGGCCGCGCGCCGATCGCGCCCAATCCAAACGCCGGTATCGAGCGGATTTGGAATATTGTGTATCGGCGGGTGGCGGCCGAAATAGTTAATTTCGACTCGAGTCTTCTCGGCGGACGACGGGATAATCAAGCCCGAACACTTTTCCAGCGACCGCGCACGAACGGCTCGTTCAATAGTGGATAAAGTTTCGCTCCCTCCCTGAAAGGTAGCGAACACCGGAAGACCAAGGCGAACGCCCATGCGAATAAGCACATCAAAGCGTGTATCTTCGTATTCCTGAACCAAAATCGCGCAACAGCCCTCGTGCTGAATTACGGATTTAAATGCGGTCCACGGCGTCTGAACCCATCTCCGGAGCGCGTGCAGACTTGCAAAACGCGAATTGGCGGAACGCTTACCCGGCACAATCCACACCGGCACCCCTGTGCCGACATGAAGGCGGCGAACAGGCACTTTTGCATGCTCCGACGCATAGACGATGAATGGACGCCAGCCGGCATGTTGTAGTGCCTTCACATATCCAAAGACCCAACCGGTAGTCATCCGATCGACAAAGTCGTCCGCGCTGAGCCCAAGCTGATCAAGCCACTCCTCGATGACACAACCCCAAGGAAAGATCGCTATGCCGGGTAGGGATTGCGCAGTGTTCATGTTCCCTCTTGGCGCACAAAGCGGCAGACTTGGTGAAGGCATTCGGAATCGTCGAACATGTGTTTGTCAGCGGAGGAAACCCGCAGAACTTGACAATAAGTTCCACAGCGAGAGCTCAGCTTTGTTGTCAATCAAGTTCCGTGGCTTAAGTCACGATAATCACGGGTCACTTTTTGTCTACTGTGAAGAGCAAGGCCTATCCGGCGGAAGCGAACGCTTGTGGGGCACAAATCATGACGCACCGCGCGAACCGCTCGACTCGGATCCTGAGCGGGAGCTAGATTAGCGAGGTCATATAGCTAAACGTTCCTGGTTTCACTTGGCAGAAGGTGTTGGTTCATGAACGCCTGCAAAGCAGATGTAGCCCCGATTCCGAAAGCGGTGCCTTTCGTTTCCGTGGTTATGATTTTCTTGAATGGAGAGCCTTTCATTCAAGAAGCAATCGATAGTGTCTTGGGCCAAACGTTCCAAAACTTCGAGCTCATTCTGGTGGACGATGGTTCCACGGATGAAAGTAGCCAACGATGTGCAAGACTGGCAGAGCTCTCACAAGGGCGCATCTTTTACCTAGAGCACGACGGACATCAAAATAGGGGAATGAGCGCATCTCGCAATCTCGGTATCCGAGCGGCGCGCGGTCAGATTATTGCGTTGATCGACTCTGATGACTTTTGGCGGCCAAACAAGCTCAGCGAACAGCTTGCGATTCTGCAACGCTTTCCAGAGGTGGATATGGTCTGCGGAGCAGTCAATTATTGGAGTTCGTGGCGAGGAGGGACCGATGAGATCGTTGTGACCGGACATGTGCACGACATGCCGATAAAGCCACCAGAGGCGTCTTTGGCGCTCTATCCACTCGGAAAAGCCTGCTCTCCATGTCCCTCTGACCTTTTGCTGCGCCGTCAGGCGGTCTTTGATGTGGGGCTGTTCGAGGAACATTTCACCGGCCCGTACAGCCTGTACGAAGATCAAGGTTTTTTGAGTAAGCTATACGTTTCTTCCACCGTCTTTTTTTCAAGTCGGATCTGGCTCGACTACCGTATTCATGAGAACTCTTGCGTAGCAGTCGTACATCGCGACGGGCAGTACCAGAAGGTTCGCAATTACTTCCTAAACTGGTCTGCGCGCTATTTGAAAACAATCGACACCCACCCCGCTAGATCCGTAGCGAAGGAAACAGCGCGTGCCGCGTTCTACTCGAATTACAGTTGGTTTTTTCAAACAATTTGGCGCCCAATAGAGGTGCTTAAAAAGGTCCTCCGACGGGCGAAGAAAGCCTCACAGCGCTTCGTACGAACTGCGGGGGAGTAAATGATGCTTCCTTAAATCGCTGCTGGGACTGAGGTCTACATTCAGCTTGAGGCGATTTTTGCCAAATTTCGCGCGTTCGTGCTCGTGACGTCGACTAATGCGTTTGCTCGCATAAGATGCGCGCAAGCACGCACGCACGCGGTCTTGGTCAGACAGGGATGCCGACGGTTTCGCGATCGAACTTCTTTGCCACGAAACAGCGGCTCAGGGGTGCGAATGCAGGGTCGGCGATGGCGCAAGAGCAGAAGGTAGATACGTGTCGTTTGAAACGATAATCCCGAAGGGACACTCTTGAATCGGTCATCCGCAACCACAGGTGGTCAGCAACGCGGCACCTCCTCCCGGAGCGGGGGGAGCTTTCTGGTACTAGATCTAGTCCTGATTGCAGAGTTTTTGCAGACCCCGATTGCAGAGCCGAGCCAGCAATTCTCAAGCGCCAGTTCATTCAAGAAGTTAGACGCAGCGTGTGGACGTGGTCACTTACGTTGACATCGTAGGGGTCACAGGTTCGATCCCTGTCGCGCCCACCATTCAGAGACCCTGATCGCTTTATGCGGTCGGGGTCTTTTTTGTTTCACGGGGCTGAAGTCATGTTCGCGAG
>JAQGKN010000480.1 GCA_028290085.1 Hyphomicrobiales bacterium | reverse complement strand
CGGCGCCCGCTGGCCGCACTGCGCCCGTCATGGGCGGGCAGGCCTCCGCGCGCGCGGCGTTTTTCCTGCGGATCGCTTGCGCGATCTTCATCCTCGCGCTTTGGGAAGGGCTGTCGCGGTCCGGCCTGTTCTACGGCGAGGTCGTGCCCTCGCTCCTGTCCATCGTCAAGGCGATGGGCAAGCTGCTCGCTGATCGCGTGTTCTGGACAAACCTCAAGGTGACGACCCTCGAGGTCATTGCCTCGCTGGTCGTGGGCACCGCACTCGGCGTGACGACAGGTATCGTGCTGGGAGCGAACCGCTTCCTGATGCGGGCGTTCGAGCCCTACATCTATTATCTCAGCCCGACGCCGCGCATCATCCTGTTCCCGATCATGATCATGTGGTTTGGCGTCGGACCGAGCTCGAAGATTGCGCTGGGCGCTCTCTCGGCCTTTTTCGCCGTGGCTTTGTCGACCGCTGCGGGCATGCACCAGATCGACCAGATCCTGATCCGCGTCGGGCGTTCGTTCCGCGCTTCCACGTGGCAGATGGCGACGAAGATCTTCCTGCCCGCGATGCGCATTCCGGTGCTGAACGGCATTCGCCTCGGGCTTGGCACAGCGATCATCACGGTGCTGCTGGCTGAGACGAAATTGTCGAACCAGGGGCTCGGCTATCTCATCATGCAGATCTACACGCGCTTCGACATGCCAACGCTGTATGCGCTGCTGATCATCGTGTTTGCGATTGCAGGTGTGTGTAACGCGCTGATCGGCCGGGCGACCGGCGAGCGGAGCTGAGCATTCCGCATCGTCATTGCGAGGAGCGCAGCGACGCGGCAATCCAGAAGTCGCAGGACCGTACTGGATTGCTTCGCTTCGCTCGCAATGACGGCAACGAGAGCTGTGCCCGCTCTTTGAAGAGCTGGGCGATGTGCTGACTTCCTGCTTCAAACCTCGCCGAGGGCTGCCAGATACAGCTCGAGGATTTCTTCTTCCTCGCGGCGCTTGTCGCGATCCATGCGGCGGATCGAGACGATCTTGCGCATGATCTTCACGTCGTAGCCAGTGCCCTTGGCCTCGGCATAGACTTCCTTGATGTCGTCGGCGATGGCGCGCTTCTCTTCTTCGAGGCGCTCGATGCGCTCCAGAAACGCGCGCAAATGCCCCGCATCGACCGAATTCGTGCTCATCTCGCGCCCTGTGTCATTAAAAGAGGGGAGGTGGGGTCCGCCGCAAGCGGGTCGCGTGATGGATGCGACGCGAGGCGCCCCGCGTCAAGCGCCGTGCACGCGAAATCCCCGGTTTCCTGAGGTTTCGCACGCACCGATCTTGCGGGTGTGTCAGCCGTGCTTGGCCTCACCTGCCGGTGTATTCTGGAAAGCGGCAACTTGCTCAGCCGATGCCTCGCGCTGGTGCTTGGTCTTCCACTCGTCGTAGGGCATGCCGTAGACGTGCTCGCGCGCGTCGTCGCGCGTCAGTGTGAGCCCGCGTTCGTCGGCGGCGTCCTTCATCCAGTTGGACAGGCAATTGCGGCAGAAGCCTGCGAGATTCATCAGGTCGATGTTCTGCACGTCCGTGCGGCCGCGCAGATGCGACAACAGCCGGCGGAAAGCTGCGGCTTCCAACTCCGTCTGGGTCTTTTCGTCGAGGTTCATGATCGCTTCTCCCGGATGCGGTGCAGGCGCGCTGGCGTCGTGGCGCGGCTTTCGTGATGATGGATCATATGGACGTTTGGTGCCGCGCGGCCAAGGGCGATCATCGGCGCCAGCCGCTCCGCCCAGAGTTCGGCGCTGGCGCGTTCGGCGATCAGGTCCTGGCGCACTTCCACCAGCATATGGGCGAGGCCGCGTGCGGTGCCGTGGTCGAACATGGTGTCGCCCTCCAGCGCGCCGTCATAGGGCTCGTTGTCGCCGATAACGAGGCTGCTGTCGCCGCGCAGCGCGTCGATGAAGGGGCGGGCGAGGCGGTCGTCCTGGTCCCAGAGCACGCCGACGTGCCAGGGGCGCGGGTGGCCGCGCCAGACGGGCGTGAAGGAATGTATGGCGATGATCGCGGGTGCAGGGCCAGCCGCGACCATGGCATCGAGCGTGGCGTCGATGGCGTCGCGGTAGGGCTGCCAATAAAGGCGGCGGCGCCTCTCGATCTCGGCGGCGTCGATGCGGGCATTGCCGGGGATCAGCGCGCGGTCCGAAATACGCATGACCAGCGTCGGATCATCAGCGCCGCGATTGGGATCGATCAACAGCCGCGAAAACGTGGTGAGCAGGGCGGGGGCGCCGATAATGGCCGCCAGCCGTCGCGTCAGGTCGGCAGCGCCAATGTCATAGGCGATATGACGGCGGAAGTGCTCGGGCGTCAGTCCCAGCCGGCCATAGGCCTCGGGCAGCGCGGGGCTCGCGTGATCGCAGAGCAGGAGCAGGCCGCCATCCATCGCACCGGCAATGGTTTCGACCGGGGCGAAGTTCGTAGCGTTTGTCTCGGCGTCGGGCATGGAAGGCACCATAGTGGCCGGGCTCCCCGCTGGCCAGACGCGAGGCGAAGGGAACCATGGGGGGCTTTTGGCAACGTTGACACCTGACATGCGGCCACAATGATGGTTCAAGGAAGGTGATCGGGGCCGCGCGTGTCGATTCGTCTCCCCTGTTTCCATCGCACCACTCCGGATGCCATGTTTTCCATGCGAGTCACCTCCCCAACACTTCTGGTACTTGCCGCGCTTGGTTCGGTGCTGTTTGGCAGCAGCGCGGCAAAAGCGGATTTCCGCCTCTGTAACAATGCCTCGGGCCGTGTCAGCGTTTCCATCTCCTACACGGACGGGACGGGCTGGGTGACCGAGGGTTGGTGGAACCTCAAGAACGGTGCCTGCGAGACTCTGCTGCGCGGACCGCTCGCGGCCCAGTTCTACTATGTCTACGCCATGGACGAGCGTGGCGGCGAGTGGAAGGGCAAGGCCTATATGTGCACGCGCGACCGCGAGTTTCGCATCGAGGGCCGCGAGAACTGTCTCGTGCGCGGCTATGACCGCACTGGCTTTTTCGAGATCGACACCGGCAAGGACGCCAAGAACTGGACGGTTCAGCTGACCGATTCGAACCAGCCGCCAGCTGGCCGGTAATTTTCAGGAAGGTTTTGGCATGAGAAGG
>JAQGKN010000051.1 GCA_028290085.1 Hyphomicrobiales bacterium | reverse complement strand
ACGGGCAAGACGCATCTGGCCATCGCCATCGCGCGAAGCAGTATACGAGCAGGATCTCGCGGGCGCTTCTTCACCACCGTCGATCTCGTCAATCGGCGGGAAGCCGAAGGGCGGGCTGGTCGTCAGGGACGTCTCGCGGACTATCTCACACGCCTCGACTTCGTCATCCTTGACGAACTCGGGTATCTGCCCTTAGCCCAGGCTGGCGGGCAGTTGCTGCTCCACCTGATCAGCCGTCTCCACGAGCGGACCTCGATTATCGTCACGACGAACCTGTCGTTCGGCGAATGGCCGAGCATCTTCGGCGATCCGAAGATGACCACCGCACTCCTCGATCGCCTCACGCATCACTGCGATATCGTGGAGACTGGAAACGAAAGCTGGCGCTTCAGAAACCGCGCCTAACCACAGCATCCCAAACGCTGCGCCTGTGGAGTGTGTCGCAACTCCAGTCGGGCTCCGCCCTCCCTGCGTTGCGACACACTCCACAAAGGGGTCAGTTTTGGAAGTCGATCGGGGGTCAAGGTTCAACGCCGATTGACACGGATCGAGCCATTCACACGTGGGCATCGCCTGTCCGAATAGGATGACGCGCTCGATCGTGACAGCGGAGGTTAAGACGAGATCGGCGAAATGTCCGGCGTCGACACGCGAGGGTCCAGCGGCTTCATACGAGGTTGGGGCCTTATCCAACTCAAGAACAGTCTATGTTTGCAAAAAAACTGGCTTGTCGGATTTGTGTACGTCTGGCCAAAACGCCTGTGATTGTCTCGCAGCTGCTGCCTAGCGGCGTCGACTCAAATGCGCAAATGCAAAGGCAACTTCCCTCTCGTGCTCACGTTTGAATATTTGTGATCCTTTGCAGGCCCGCCGTGGCCTTTTATCGAGACACTGGGGGAGGGTGCGGAGGTCAAGATGACCGGCAAGTTGGCTTCCAAACGTGCTAAGAAGGCCGCTGTGATAGCGTTGGATTTATCCACCAATCGCCTTCTCGCAGCACTGGAATTGGATGTGCTCGATGATCTCCGGCCATATCTCCAGATTGTGCCCCTGCGACGGCACGACATCCTCTACGAGCCCGATGATCGGCTCACACATTCGTACTTCCCCCTCGATTGCGTTATCTCCCTCATTGCTGTTTTAAGGGACGGCAGTTCAGCGGAAATAGCTGTCTTCGGCCGAGAAAGTGTCGTGGCGTTCATGGGTGCGATGTTGGGCGGCGAAGCCTTTGGACGCTATGTCGTTCAAGCTCCGGGTCTTGCCCTTAAGATTGCCGTGGACGATCTCCAAGAGGTCATGCAGAGACACCCAAGCCTCGGACGGTTGCTGCGCGCCTTTTTGGTCGCGTTCACCCGACAGGTCTTCCAATGTGTGGCCTGCAACGCTTGTCATCCGGTCGAAGCGAGATGTTGTCGGTGGGTCTTGAGCATGGCTGATCGGTGCCGTGGGGACGAGGTGCCGATAACCCACGAGCTGCTGTCAGAAATGCTGGGCGTCCAGCGGCCGACAGTCAGCATCATCATGGGAGGACTTCAATCGGCTGGGCTTATCAAGCAAAGGCGAGGATCAATCAAAATCCTTGACCGGTCCAGACTAAGGCAAAGCGCATGCGAATGCTACGATGCCATAAGGACGAATTTTGAGAGATGGCTGCCCAAGACCTACGGGGATTGAGCCGCTGTCTGCATCGATGACCTCCTGTGAGCTGTGTTCGAATCAGAACAGACAACCCTATGATTTCTGTGTGATCGACATGCGCGACGCCACGTTAACTCGTGAGATATTTCCTTCCCTGACTGAATCTATGAACGTTGGCCAACTCCAGGGCTCAAAGTCCGAAGTGCGTAATTGAGCTCAACACGAGATGATCGTTATGGCACCCTTCAACTCTGTCGAAATGGCTCCTGCATGCAAACTCGTTTAAACACGGAAGAACTTCTGCAAACGGCCATAACCGCCTTGCGAAAAGCAGGTCCGGGGCTCCCAGAAGCTCTCGATCAGCTTCCCGCACCGATTTACGTCACCGACGCTGAAGGCGTGCTCACCTATTACAATCGAGCGTGTATCCCCTTCTCGGGGCGCACGCCGCGTGTTGGCGAGGATAAGTGGTGCGTGACGTGGGAGCTCTACACTGCGGACGGGCACCGACTCCCGCACGACCAATGCCCGATGGCGACCGCCATCCATGAGAGGCGCCCAGTCAGAGGGGTGGAAGCTATAGCGTTGCGTCCAGACGGCACGCACGTTCTATTCCAACCATCACCGACGCCGCTTTATGACACGAACGGCGATTTCATTGGCGCCATCAACATCCTGGCGGAGATCGAGGGCCGGAAACCAGCGCGACCGCTTTGGACGGAAGCGGCACGCTACCGCCGATTAGCGAAGTCGATCTCGGACGAGCGAGCCGCAGAGGACATGGATGCGCTTGCGGCTACTTACGAATCGAGAGCTCTCCTTGGGACCCCACACCGGAGATTCGGCGGGGTCAACAATGTGCGAATGAAATCCTTAATGTCGTCGCCGGCGATCGCCCTGACTTCCTGAAGCGGTTTACCCGCGTGTCATTGAACGCCGGCGAGATGCTCGTCTGGGCCAATCAACCAATCCAGCATGTCTATTTCCTGGAGAGTGGACTGGCCTCGGTGGTAATGAGCGCCGGGAGCAAGCACCCCGAAATCGCCATGTTTGGTAGAGAGGGAATGGCTGGCCATTGCGTCCTCCTCGGAGCTGACGGCATCTGCATGATGACGAGCTATGGCAGCAAGTACATTGGCGACCGATCGTTTCTTCCGGTCATGGCTGAACTCAACAGGCGAAAGGCGGTCGTGTTCACGCACCCCGTCAAAGCGGACTGCTGCCGCAACCTGGTACCCGACGTCACCGAGAACACGATTGAACTCGCGACGGATACCGCACGTGCCATTGCAAGCCTTTTATTCAGCGGAGTGCTGTCGAGCTATCCTGAGATCCGATTCATCTTTTCGCATGCCGGCGGCACCTTGCCCTCGTTGACCGGCAGAATCATCGCGCAGGCCAAGTCATCGGAAGAGCTCACGCGGCGACTTCCGGCCGGACCGGAGTTTGAACTGCGCAAACTGTTCTATGACACGGCCAACGCGGC
>JAQGKN010000460.1 GCA_028290085.1 Hyphomicrobiales bacterium | reverse complement strand
GGGGCTCCGGGCTCGTTCTACGGCGTCAGCAACGGCAACAACGATGCTGCCTTCACGGGCGGCGCGCAGGCTGGCTACAACATGCAGTTCGGCGCGTTCGTGGCTGGTGTCGAAGCTGACATCAACTATATCGACCGCAATAAAGGCAGCAACGGCATTATTCCGAACACGGTAGCGGCTGGTACTTACTACACCGTCAACCGCGGCAACAGCAGCAACTACTTCGGAACCGTCCGCGGCCGTCTCGGTTACGCCTTCGACCGCGCGTTGATCTACGTCACCGGCGGTCTCGCCTACGGCGGCAACGGCGGCAGCGGCACTGTTTACTCGAACGACGTTGTCACGGCTCCGTTTGCTGTAACGTCAACGCCGGTCGCCTACACGGGTGGCAACAGCTCGAGCATCGGCTGGACGCTCGGCGGCGGTCTTGAATACGCCTTCTCGAACGCTTGGTCGGTCAAGGCTGAATACCTGCATGTCGATCTCGGCAGCAACAGCCGCACCTTCCTGACGCCCGTCGGTGGCGGCGCCACCACGGCTGTCGTTCTCCGCAACGAGAACAAGTTCGACATCGTTCGCGCTGGCCTGAACTACCGCTTCTGATCTCGGACTTCGGTCCAGACGGGAAAGCCCGGCCTCACGGCCGGGCTTTTTTGCGTCTTGAGCAGGCCTTCCAACGAGGAGTGGCGGCCGCCCAATCGTTAATTTTCGAACCCTCAAAACAAGGCAACAAGGATCGTGCAAGGTTGACCACCGCAGCCGCGGCCTCACCGGAGGGGCGGGAAATATCTCGTATCCCCAACCACTTCCAAACTTGGAGGCGCGAAATCGGCCCGCCGCAAGCTTCGCTCAAGCCGTTAACTTTTCGTTAACCTTCATGAACTCTTCTGGCCTCGTCAACGCTTCTTGAAACGCCATGACGGCGCCGGAGACCAAAATGAAATTCTCAGCCCTGGGCGCTGCAGCCCTTCTCATCTGCTCCGCTCCGGCCTTCGCGGCCGACCTCCCCGCCCGCACGGCTCCGCCGGTCTGGACGCCGCCGTCGGTCGTCATGGCACCGCTCTGGACTGGCTTCTACGTCGGCCTGAATGCCGGCGCAGCCGTGAACATGCGCAACAGCACTGCCTACACGCCCGTGACCGGCGGCCTGGGTTTCGATCCCCTCGCAACGAATTTCTCGGATCCGAGCAAGAGCGAGACGCCGTTCACCGGCGACAGGTCGGCTACAACATGACCTATGGCGCTCTTCTCGTCGGCGCTGAAGCCGATTTCAACTACGTCTCGCGCAAGAGCAATGCTGCCTCGGCAGTGTTCGACCCCGCTGGCTTCTACGCGACGACGCCCGCCTACACCGGCTATGACACCGTTTCCGGCCGCAAGGCGGAATGGTTCGGCACCGTGCGCGCGCGCGCCGGCTTCACCTTCGACCGCGTCCTCTTCTACGCGACCGGGGGTCTCGCCTACGGCCAGGTTGGAAATGCCGGCTCGCTCGTCACGACGGGCGCCGTCGACACCTTCGCGGCCGGCAGCACGACGTCCAACCGCTTCGGTTACGCGCTGGGCGGCGGTATCGAATACGCTCTGAACGACATGTGGACCCTGAAGGGTGAATACCTCCACGTTCACTTCAAGGACACGACGACCGTGCTGACGAGCGTCACCGACCCGAACTTGCAGTTTACCGCCCGCACGAAGAACAGCCTCAATCTCGTCCGCCTGGGCGTGAACATGCGGTTCTGATCTTTTCAACCGAATGCGAGAGCCCGGCCTCACGGCCGGGCTTTTTGATTCTCGGAGGTGCCGAATCGACGCGGATGGCCGCGCGCGGTTGCATGGACGGGCTACCCGTGGCAATCGAACGGGATGACCGATCAAGCCGCTCCCGCACTTCCCAAAATCTCCTTCGTTTCGCTCGGCTGCCCCAAGGCGCTCGTCGACAGCGAAAGAATCATCACGCAGCTTCGCGCCGAAGGCTACGAGCTGACCAAGAATCATGCGGGCGCCGATGCCGTCATCGTCAACACCTGCGGCTTCCTCGATAGCGCCAAGGCGGAATCGCTCGATGCCATCGGCGCTGCGCTGAAGGAAAACGGCAAGGTGATCGTCACCGGCTGCATGGGCGCCGAGCCCGGACAGATTCGCGACCGTTTCCCCAGTGTGCTGGCGATCACCGGACCGCAGGCCTACGAGAGCGTGATGGGCGCCGTCCACGAGGCCGTCCCGCCGCTGCACGACCCGTTTATGGACCTCGTGCCGCCCCAGGGCGTGAAGCTGACGCCGCGCCATTACGCCTATCTGAAGATTTCCGAGGGCTGCAACAATCGTTGCACCTTCTGCATCATCCCGAAACTGCGCGGCGATCTCGTCTCGCGCTCGGCCGGCGATGTGCTTCGCGAGGCTGAGAAGCTCGTCAAGGCGGGCGTGAAGGAACTGCTCGTCATCTCGCAGGATACCTCCGCCTATGGCCTCGACATCAAATATGCCGAGAGCATGTTTGGCGATCGCAGCGTGCGCGCGAAATTCCTCGACCTGTCGCGCGAACTGGGTTCGCTCGGCGCCTGGGTGCGACTGCACTACGTCTATCCCTACCCGCATGTGGATGATGTCGTGGAGCTGATGGCCGAGGGGCTCGTGCTGCCCTATCTCGACATCCCCTTCCAGCACGCCTCCACCAATGTGCTGCGCGCCATGAAGCGCCCCGGCAATCAGGACAAGACGCTCGATCGTATCCGCAAATGGCGTGAGATCTGCCCGGACCTTGCCCTGCGCTCGACGTTCATCGTCGGCTTTCCCGGCGAGACGGAAGAAGACTTCGAGATTCTGCTCGATTGGCTCGGCGAAGTGAAACTCGATCGTGTCGGCGCCTTCAAATATGAGCCCGTGACCGGCGCTACTGCGAACGATCTGGGCCTGCCGCAAGTGCCCGACGAGGTGAAGGAGATTCGCTATCGCCGCTTCATGGAGAAGCAGCAGGCGATCAGCGCAAAAATTCTCGCGGGCAAGGTCGGCAAGCGCCTGCAGGTGATGATCGACCAGCCGGGCCCGACCGTCTCCAAGGGGCGCAGCAAGGCCGACGCGCCCGAAATCGACGGCTCGGTCTATGTGGCCTCACGCCGCCCGCTGCGAATCGGCGACATCGTGACCGTGAAGATCGAGCGCGCCGATGCCTATGACCTGCATGGCATCGCCGTCTGATCCACGCATCACGCAAAGAAAACCCGGCGAGGACAATTTGGTCCGCCGGGCTGAGCAGTTAGTCTCGGGCTGACGCGAGGAGGGAGGCACCTCGCTCCAAGACGATCAAATGATAGGCGAGTCCGGCGCGTCCGGCGATTGCCTGGAGATCATACTTTCGGCTCCCACCCCCGGTGTGAGCGACATTCGCGGCCACAAAACGCGCCCGAGTGTCATTTGTAGCACAACGAAAACCGTAGCTTAACGCTCCGGGATGAAGGGAATTCCGAGGGCAGCGGGAGCCACGCTGCCACGCCCCTTGCGCAGCGAAAGCACGACCAAAGCCGCAATGGTGGCCAGATAGGGCACCGCCGTCAGCAACTGCCCAGGCAGGCCAACCGAGGCCGCCTGCGCGTGCAGCTGCAACACCGTGGCTCCGCCAAACAGCAAAGCTCCAGCAAAGGCCCGAAACGGCTTCCACGAGGCGAAGACGACCAGCGCCAGCGCGATCCACCCCCTGCCCGCCGTCATGCCCGGCGACCAGAAGGGCGTGTAGGACAACGAGAGATAAGCGCCAGCCAACCCCGCGCAGCCGCCACCGAAGAGCACCGCGAGAAAGCGGATGCGCCGCACGGGCACGCCGAGCGAATGAGCCGAGGTGTGATTCTCGCCCACAGCCCGCAGAGTCAGGCCTGCGCGCGTCCGCGTGAGAAAAAATGCGACGCCGCAAACGAGCGCGACCGCCGCATAGACGAACGGGTCTTCCCCAAAAATGAGCCTTCCCACGATGGGCAGATCCGACAGCCCGGGAATATGCAGGTGGCCCGCGCTTTCGCGCTTGAGGCCCACGAACCCGCTGCCGATCAACCCCGAAAGGCCGGAGCCCAGAATCGTCAGCGCGAGCCCGGTTGCCACCTGATTGGCAGCGAGGAAGATCACCAGCAGTCCAAAGACGGCGGAAAGCCCCATGCCGGCGAGGATGCCGACCAGCGCGCCCACCGTCGTCGATCCCGACTGAATAGCCGCGGCAAATCCCGTTGCCGCGCCCATGATCATCATGCCCTCGACACCAAGGTTCAGCACGCCCGCGCGCTCGCAGACCAATTCGCCCACGGCCGCAATAACCAGCGGTATGGAGGCCGTGAGAATCGTGATGAGAATCAACTCGATCATCTGCGAACTCATGCGCGCCTCCCGAAGACGATTTTGACGCGGTAGCGCGTAAGCACATCTGCGGCCAGCACGCACATCAGCAGGATGCCCTGGAAGGCGCGCGTCATGTCGAGCGGCAGCTTCATGGAGATCTGTGCGCCCTCTCCGCCGATGGTCGACAGCGACAGCACGAGCCCCGCGAAGAGTATACCGACCGGCTGCAAGCGCCCGAGAAACGCGACGATGATCGCGGAAAATCCGTAGCCCGGCGAAATCGTCGGCTGCAACTGCCCGATCTGTCCTCCGACCTCGCAAACACCGGCCAGCCCGGCTGCGCCGCCACTGATCGCGAACACCGCGAATGTCAGGCGTGCATCGCTGAAGCCCGCGAAACGCGCGGCCTTCGGCGCAGAGCCCACAAGCCGCACATCGAACCCAAACAACGTACGCCCGAGCACAATGCCCGCGATGACCACCGAGATCAACGCGAGCACCACACCGCCATGAAGCCGCTCGCCCTCCATCAGGAATGGCAACCGCGCGACGTCGTCGAAGGGCACACTTTGTGGGAAGTTGTAGCCGTTAGGATCGCGCAGCTTGCCGCGCACCAGATAGTCGAGCGTCAGTTCCGCGACATAGACCAGCATCAGGCTCGTGAGAATTTCGGAAACGCCGAGTTTGACGCGCAGATAGGCAGGGATCATCGCATAGGCGACGCCCGCCAACGTTCCGGCGAGCAGCATCGCGGGCACGATCCAGCTCGATCCGAGGAGGCTTTGGCCGGCGCCATTATGCGTGACGATAGCGACGATACCGCCCGCGAGACCGCCCATGACGAACTGGCCCTCAGCGCCGATGTTCCACAAAATGGCGCGAAAGCAGAAGGACAGGCCAATCGCGATCAGTACAAGAGGTGCCGCCTTCACGGCCACTTCCTGCAGCGACCAGCTCTCGGAAAGAGGCTCGATGAAATAGACCGAAAAGGCTTGTAGTGGCGATTTGCCCAGCAGCGCCACGACAATGCCACCGATAAGGACAGCGATGACAAAGGCAGCGAAGGGCGCGAGGAGTTCGAGCGTGGTGGAACGCGACGTGCGCGCTTCCAGATCAATGCGCATGTGTCAGGTCCGCCATCGTCGCCCCACCCATCAGAAGACCGATCTCTTCGCGAGTCGTCGACCGCGTCGGGAGAGGCGGCGAAAGATGTCCGTCGTGAATGACCGCCAGCCTGTCGGAAATCTCGAACAATTCATCGAGATCCTGACTGATGACGAGAACCGCCGAACCCGCGCGCGACAGGTCGATCAGCATCTGGCGAATTGCCGCCGAGGCCGAGGCATCCACTCCCCACGTCGGCTGGTTGAGCACCAGCACAGAGGGCGTGCGCGAGATCTCGCGTCCCACCAGGAACT
>JAQGKN010000443.1 GCA_028290085.1 Hyphomicrobiales bacterium | reverse complement strand
TATTCGTTACGACGTCGGTGTCGGCCGCGAGGGCTTCGACTGGAAGGGCCGCGCGAAGATCGGCCGGAAGGCAGAGTGGCCGTCGTGGACGCCCCCGTCGGAAATGCTGAAGCGTCGCCCTGATCTCCCGCGATTCATGAAGGGCGGCATCGAGAACCCGCTCGGCGCGCGCGCCATGTATCTCTACGCCGGCGGCCACGACACGCTCTATCGCATTCACGGCACCAGCGAGCCCTGGACCATCGGCGAGGCGGTCTCCTCGGGATGCATCCGCATGCTCAACGACGACGTGGTCGATCTTTACGAACGCGCGCGCGTCGGCTCCTCTGTTCAGGTGCTTTGATCGCGTTTCGCGCGATGGTTTGGTGACTGGGTAACTGCGTAGGAGAGGAGTTGTGGCCATGGATCTTCGTCGGGGTCATTCCATCGGCATCATGCTGATTGCGCTGGGTGCAGGGCTCGCTTCCACATGCGGAGCGTTCGCACAGGGGTTGCCGCCGGGTGCCTATCCCGATCCGCGCGGCCCCTATCTCGACCAGCCGCTCGGCGTGCCCGTGCAACAACGCGGCGGCTACTACAGCTACGACCCCTATACGCAACAGGACGGTTACGCGCCGCAGCGGGCCTATCCCTCATCCACCCGCCACATCGTCGAAGCGCCGATGCGCCAGCCGAGAGGCACGCTGGTCGTAGATACCAGCCGTCGCAACCTCTACCTGATGCAAGGCGACGGAACGGCGATAGCTTATGGCATCGGCGTGGGGCGACAGGGCTTTCTGTGGAAGGGACATGCCCGCGTCGGACGCAAGGCTCAATGGCCGGGATGGACGCCTCCGAGCGCCATGCTGAAGCGACGGCCCGACCTACCCCGTCACATGGTTGGCGGCATCGACAATCCGCTCGGAGCTCGCGCGCTCTATCTCTATCAGGGTAGCAAGGACACCCTGTTCCGCATCCACGGCACGAATGAGCCCTGGACGATCGGTCAGGCCGTGTCGTCGGGCTGCATTCGCATGCTCAACAACGACGTGGTGGATCTGTTCAGCCGCGTGCCTGTGGGCGCAAGCGTTGTCGTGATCTGAAGTCTTAACCCGAGAGAAACAAAAAGCCGCGGGAAATACCCGCGGCTTTTTTCTTTGCCCGGTTGCTGAAAAATCAGCGCGGCAGGACAGTCGTTCCCATCAGGAACTTGTCGACGGAATGCGCGGCCTGACGGCCCTCGCGGATGGCCCAGACGACGAGCGACTGGCCACGGCGCATGTCGCCGCAGGCGAACACCTTCTCGCAAGACGACTTGTAGGCGAGCGTGTCGGCCAGCACATTGCCGCGTGCGTCGAGCTTGACGTCGAGGCCCCGCAGCAGTCCGTCCTGCACCGGGGCAACAAAGCCCATGGCAAGGAGCACGAGATCGGCCTTAAGGTCGAACTCGGTTCCGGGAATCGCCTGGAACTTGCCGTCCACACGCACGCAGCGCAGCGTCTTTACAGAGCCGTCGCCCAGAAACTCCACCGTATTGACGGCAAAATCTCGCTCCGCGCCCTCTTCGTGGCTGGATGACGTACGCAGCTTCAGCGGCCATTCCGGCCAGGTGAGAAGCTTGTTTTCCTTCTCCGGAGGCTTCGGCATGATTTCGAGCTGTGTCACCGACAGCGCGCCCTGGCGCACCGACGTGCCGATGCAATCCGATCCCGTGTCGCCGCCACCGATCACGATGACATGCTTGCCCGAGGCGAGGATGGGCGCATTGGTCTGCACCGGCTCCTTGCCGACACGGCGATTCTGCTGCGGCAGGAAATCCATCGCGAAATGGACGCCCTGAAGGTCGCGGCCGGGGATCGGCAGATCACGCGGCTTTTCTGAACCGCCCGCGAGCACCACTGCATCATATTCTGCGAGCAGCGCGTCATGGGTCAGGTCGACACCGACATGCACGTTGCAATGGAAGGTGACACCCTCGCCTTCCATCTGCTTCGCGCGACGGTCGATGAGGTGCTTTTCCATCTTGAAGTCGGGGATGCCGTAGCGAAGCAAGCCGCCGGGACGCCCGTTCTTCTCGTAGACATGCACATCATGGCCCGCGCGCCCGAGCTGCTGGGCAGCCGCAAGGCCGGCCGGCCCGGAGCCGATGATCGCGATCTTCTTGCCGGTCTTCTTCGTGGGTGTCTCGGACTTGAGCCAGCCTTCGGCCCATGCACGATCGACGATCGCGCATTCGATCGTCTTGATCGTCACGGGAGCATCGGACAGATTCAGCGTGCAGGACGCTTCGCAGGGCGCCGGGCAAACACGGCCCGTGAACTCCGGGAAGTTGTTCGTCGAGTGCAGGTTGCGCGACGCCTCTTCCCAGTTGTTGTGGTAGACGAGGTCGTTCCAGTCCGGGATCTGGTTGTTCACCGGACAGCCGTTGTGACAATAGGGAATGCCGCAATTCATGCAGCGCGCGGCCTGATCCCGCGTCGTTTCTTCCGACAGCGGAAGCACGAATTCCTTGTAGTGCCGGATGCGATCGGACGCCGGCGCATAACGCCGGTCGCGACGATCGATCTCGAGAAATCCGGTTACCTTACCCATCGGATCACTCCCCCGCCGCAGCCAGCGGCTGCTCGTGCTGTGTCATCAATTCTGCAAGCGCGCGCCGGTATTCGACCGGCATCACCTTGCGGAACTTGCCCTTGAAGCTGTCCCAATTGTCCAGGATCTCCTGCGCACGGGTCGAACCCGTGTAGCGCGCATGGTTGGAGATCAGCTGGTGCAGACGCTCGGCATCATAGCGCGTCATGTCGCTCATCACGTCGACGCGGCCATGGTGCAGGAGATCGCCGCCCTGATGGTTGAGGCGCTGGTTCAGCTCCTCTTCCTCTTCGACCGGCTCGAGATCGACCATCGCCATGTTGCAACGGCGCTCGAACGTCCCGTCCTCGTCGAGCACATAGGCGATGCCGCCCGACATGCCCGCCGCGAAGTTGCGGCCCGTCTGGCCGATGACGACGACGATGCCGCCCGTCATATATTCGCAACCGTGATCGCCCGTTCCCTCGACCACCGCGATGGCGCCGGAGTTGCGAACCGCGAAGCGCTCACCTGCGACACCACGGAAATAGCACTCGCCCGAGATGGCGCCGTACATAACAGTGTTGCCGACGATAATCGACTCGTGCGGCACGATCCGCTTCGCGTCCTTCGAGGGATAGATCAGGATGCGCCCGCCCGACAGGCCCTTGCCAACATAGTCGTTGGCCTCGCCTTCAAGTTCGAGCGTCACACCATGAGCGAGCCAGGCACCAAAACTCTGTCCCGCCGTGCCCTTCAGCGCGACATGGATCGTGTCGTCCGGCAAGCCCGCATGGCCGTAGCGCCGGGCGATCTGGCCCGAGAGCATGGCGCCCGTCGTACGGTTGGTGTTGTTGATCGTGCTCTCGATGCGAACGCGGTCGCCGTTTTCGAGCGCCGGACCAGCCTGCGCGATGAGCGTGCGGTCGAGCACGGCGTCGAGCTTGTGATCCTGGTTTTCCATATGGAAGATCGGCAGGTTCGTGCCAGCGTTCGGCTTGTGGAAGAGGCGCGCGAAGTCGAGCCCGTTGGCCTTCCAGTGATCCACCGCGCGGTCGCGGTCGAGCATCTGCATCTGGCCGACCATCTCGTCGAACTTGCGATAGCCCAAGGCCGCCATCATCTCGCGCACTTCCTCGGCGACGAAGAAGAAGAAGTTGATAACATGCTCGGGCTGGCCGACGAAGCGCTTGCGCAGCACGGGGTCCTGCGTCGCCACGCCCACCGGGCAGGTGTTCAGGTGGCACTTGCGCATCATGATGCAGCCGGCCGCGATCAGCGGCGCAGTCGCGAAGCCGAACTCGTCAGCGCCGAGCAGTGCGCCCACGATGACGTCGCGTCCCGTGCGCAGGCCACCGTCGACCTGCACGGCGATGCGCGAACGCAGGCGGTTGAGCACCAGCGTCTGGTGCGTCTCGGCCAGACCGATCTCCCACGGCGAACCCGCATGCTTGATCGAGGTCAGAGGCGAGGCACCCGTGCCGCCCTCGTAGCCCGAGATCGTGACATGATCCGAACGGCCCTTGGCGACACCGGCGGCGACCGTGCCCACGCCGACTTCGGAGACGAGCTTCACGGAGACGAGCGCCTCCGGATTGACGTTCTTCAGGTCGTAGATGAGCTGCGCCAGATCCTCGATCGAATAGATGTCGTGATGGGGCGGCGGCGAAATAAGGCCGACGCCCTGGGTCGAATGACGCACCTTGGCGATGACGGCATCGACCTTGTGGCCAGGCAATTGTCCGCCCTCGCCGGGCTTGGCACCCTGCGCCATCTTGATCTGCATCATGTCGGAATTGACGAGATATTCCGTCGTCACGCCGAAGCGGC
>JAQGKN010000419.1 GCA_028290085.1 Hyphomicrobiales bacterium | reverse complement strand
TGCTTCACTGCATTGGTGACATAGGCCTCGCCTCGATCAATCCCGGCGGCCGCGAGCGCGCGATCGAACAATTGCCCGGCAGGCCCGATAAAGGGGCGCCCAGCCAGATCCTCCTTGTCGCCCGGCTGTTCACCGACAAACAGAAGATGCGCATCGCCTCGACCCTCGCCAAACACCGTCTGCGTGGCATTCGCCCAAAGGGGGCAGCGCTTGCAGCTCTCCGCCTCGCGACGCAGGCCATCGAGACCGCCCTCGTGTTTGACGACGGGCAGTGCAGCTTCGCGCTGCTTCAGGATTCTCGACGAACGTTTTGTGGCCTCAGCAGGCGCTGCGGCGATCATGCCTTCCGACAGCGTGGATGCTTGCTGGATGAGGCCGGGAATGAGGCTGCTCTCCGGCATGTTCTTCCAATAGCGCATCGGCATCTCCCGTTTCATCGCGTCGATCTTCAGCCGGGCCGGATTGAAGATATTGGCGTAATAGGTCCGCCAATGGTCCTCCAGCCGGTCGTCGTCGGGCGCGAAGTCCCGCGTTGTGCCCGGCGTGAAGGTCAACGCCTGAAGATCCCAATGGGCGCAGACGTCGGGCGTGAGAATCGACCAGCGCATCGAGGCGAAACGATCGACGAAAAACGGCGCTGTGAGCCGCACGACATGGTGCTCGGGCTCGAACCACGCGACAAAAGCCGGGCCATCGCCCGCATCGACCTCACGAAAGCGGACGAAGGCCGTCATCTTGTGCCGCTCGCGCCGCACGGCCTTGGCCATGGCATCGGCGCGGAACACGTCGTCGTCGGTCGCGTGATCGAGCAGGCTCGGCTGATCTTGCAGGCGCAGCAGCAAACGATAGAGCAGTGCAAAACGCCCGGGATCGCGGTGGCACACCACATATTCGGCAAGATCGAGGAAGTGCCGGGAAACCCTCAATGTTCGAGAGGCGGCCGTTTCGGCCGGCAAGCTCGCAGCCGCATCGGCAAACAGATCTCGCGCCTCGCCTTCAACGCGCCAGACGATCTCTTCCCCCGCGACACCCGCTTCCGCGAGGCGACGAGCCGAAGCCCGCCACCCCTCGAAATCGGCAGCATGCGTGAGATCGACCGCGATCATGCAAACAGGCTCAATTGCTGCGGCCTCTCGATCTTTGGTGTGACCTGCCCGGCCAGCGCAATCGAATCCGTCGCCATGCCCGGATTCCAGTCGAGCGTCACGATGAACGGGCGCACGGACTTCAACGAACGCGTGAGACGCGCAACATCCGACAGGCGCAGCGCGGCAAGCCGCCGCATCCGCAAGATGCGCTCGACGCTTTTCACCCCAAGGCCGGGGATTCGCAAAAGTGTCTCGCGTGGAGCACGATTGATGTCGACCGGGAACCCAGCGCGATGGCCCAGCGCCCAGGCGAGTTTCGGATCGACAGCAAGATCGAGCATGCCGTCACTGGTGGACTCGACGATCTCATCCATGGTGAATCCATAAAAGCGGTAGAGCCAATCGGCCTGGTACAGGCGGTGTTCGCGCATCATCGGCGGCCGCGCGGAAGGCAGTGCCGCCGGGCTTCCGGGAATGGGGCTGAAAGCCGAATAATAAACGCGCTTCAGATCATAGCCGCCATAGAGCGACGCGCTGGTGCGCAGGATCTCCGAGTCCGGCGCGCCATCCGCCCCCACGATCATCTGGGTGCTCTGGCCCGCTGGTGCGAACAGCGGCGCGCGCTTCGATTTGGCGCGCTCCTCCCGCGATTCATCGAGCTTCAGGCGCAACCCGCCCATCGCCTTGCGAATGCCGCGCGCATCCTTCTGGGGAGCAAGCGCGCCAAAACTCGCTTCGCGCGGCAACTCGATATTGATGGAGAGACGGTCGGCATAGAGCCCTGCTTTCTCGATCAGCACGGGGTCGGCATCTGGAATGGTCTTCAGATGGATGTAGCCCTTGAAGCCATGGTCCTCGCGTAGCATCTGCGCGACACGGACCAATTGCTCCATCGTGTAATCGGGTGTGCGGATGATGCCGGAAGACAGAAACAGCCCTTCGATGTAATTGCGCTTGTAGAAGCCGATGGTGAGGTCGACGACCTCTTCGGGTGTGAACCGCGCACGCTGCACATTGCTACTGACGCGATTCACACAATACAGGCAATCGAACACGCAATGATTGGTGAGCAGCAGCTTCAGGAGCGAGATGCAACGTCCATCCGGCGCATAGGAATGGCAGATGCCCATGCCCTCAGTGGAGCCCAGACCACCGTCCTTCGAATGACGCTTGTTCGTGCCGCTGGACGCGCAGGATGCGTCGTATTTCGCGGCATCGGCGAGAACCGCGAGTTTCGCCATGCTGTCGAGCTGGGCCATGCACGCTCCCTGCATATGTTCCTAGTTTGTTCTAACCAAACTCTCCGGGCGTCAACGCGGGCCGGGCGTCATCTCCTCAACGTTTTCGTGACATGACCGCTCCTTCGCGGGGCCTTCGACGCGGTGCAGGTTGAGAGCGCTGTTGATCAGTCCGACATGGCTGAACGCCTGCGGGAAATTGCCGAGCATTTCACCCGAACGCGGATCGTGCTCCTCAGCCAGCAAACCAACGTCGTTTGCCAACCCCACGAGCTTGTCGAGCAGGGCACGCGCTTCGTCCCAGCGGCCGATCAGCGTCAGATTGTCGACGAGCCAGAAGCTGCAGGCGAGGAAGACGCCCTCGCCCGGCGGCAGGCCGTCGTCCACTTTGTCCGTGTCGTAGCGCCGCACGAGCCCGTGAGTCATCAGCCGCTTCATCACGGCGTCGATCGTTCCGAGAATGCGCGGGTCGTCGCAAGGCAGAAATCCGACGAGTGCAATTTGCAGCAGGCTCGCATCAAGGAGTTTGGAGCCATAGGACTGCACGAAACTGCCAAGCTCGGCGTCGTAGCCTTTTGCGCAAACCTCGGCGTGGATTTCGTCGGCCACCGCTCGCCAACGCTGCACCGCAGCCTCTTCCTCGCGCGTGTGCGGAATCGTCGATGCCGCCCGGTCGAAGGCAACCCAAGCCATGACTTTGGAATGCGTGAAGTGCCGCCGCTCGCCGCGCACTTCCCAGATGCCATCATC
>JAQGKN010000411.1 GCA_028290085.1 Hyphomicrobiales bacterium | reverse complement strand
TCAGACGACTGGGACACCCAGATGCTGTTCTTCTTGGCAAACGGCTATCGCGTCATCGCCCACGACCGCCGCGGTCACGGCCGCTCCTCGCAGGTCAGCGAGGGGCACGACATGGATCACTACGCAGCCGACGCGGCTGCAGTGTTCGAGCATCTCAACCTCAAGAACGCCGTCCACATCGGACATTCGACAGGCGGAGGCGAAGTGGCCCGTTATGTCGCAAAATTCGGCGAGCCACAGGGCCGCGTGGCCAAGGCCATCTTGGTGAGTGCTGTCCCACCGCTGATGCTGAAGACAGACGCCAATCCAGGTGGTCTGCCGATCGAAGTCTTCGATGGCCTACGCAAGGCCCTTGCGGACAACCGCAGCCAGTTCTTCATCGACCTGCCGACCGGGCCATTCTACGGCTTCAACCGTCCGAATGCGAAGACGTCGCAGGGGCTGATCCAGAACTGGTGGCGGCAGGGCATGATGGGCAGCGCGAAGGCCCATTATGAAGGGATCAAGGCATTTTCGGAAACGGACCAGACCGAAGACCTTAAAAGGATCAATGTCCCGACGCTTGTGATGCACGGCGACGACGACCAGATCGTGCCGATCGACGATGCTGGCAAACTATCGGTCAAGCTCCTGAAAAACGGCACTATCAAAATCTATCCGGGCTATCCGCACGGCATGCTGTCTACCAACGACGACGTAATATATCCGGATCTGCTTGCCTTTATAAAGAGCTAAGCCGACACCCTGCAAGAGACCGATTGAAGAGCAGGAAACGATCTTCCTGCGCATCCCACCGGCTTGAAACGGCACCACCAAAAAACTGCACGGGTACCCTAAGACGAAACATCGTTTGCGAGCTGGGGAGTTCAAGGCAGGTATCGAGTGACCCGCGGCTTGATTCATTACGACGTACGAGGATTCATTCGATGATCGGAAAGCGTGCCAAGCCGGTGGAGCACCACACATTCTCTATTCAAGCCAAGCTCGCAGGCCAGGGCGAGATCGTGGTCGCCGCGACGAGCCGGAGCCACGCGCACCAAATCGCAAGGAGGAATGCAATGGAAGGGTACCGGTCAGTCAGGATTATTGAGGACGCGTTCACCGATGCCCACTTTCCGCACCATGCCGCGATAGATCTACCAAGCGCTGCCCCAGTATGAGAGCATGGAAACACGCCTTATGCCGGTGCGAAGGCCATTCTGAGTGAGAAATCGCTGAGCACCGGGATGCCAGATCGATCCAAGCTTATCCGCCATGGACCCATTTAGTTTTCAAGGACGGTAATTCCACGAGGATGACAGCCTTCACCAGACGCAAGTGTTCTCGCGCGCTCGGATCAGTAGAATGGAGCTGTAACGCGAGCCGACTGGGTTGCAGCTATTGCGCTGCAACCCGCGCAATGGCCTAGCGCGCGCCCATGCCCATCAGCAGGGGAATGTCCTTGGCCGGCTTATAATCCGGCCGGCTCTTCACGTAGGCGTAGATGTCCGCGACCACCTGATCGGGAACAATCGAGGCTTCATAGGGAGGCATATCCGAGCCCGGATGACGCAGCTGGTTGATGAAGGCCTCGTAGGGATATTCGGTACGCGCGAGGCGCGGCCCGGTGAGCGCCGCGCCGTTGGCGCCGACGCCATGGCACTGATAGCAGCCGTCGGAGATGAAATGTTTCTCTCCGTTCTTGATGTCTCCCGCAGGCGCTTTCGCGTCTTGAGAAAGCGCCGGGCTGGCAACGAGAGCGGCAAGGATTGCCAATGAAAGAATGCGCATTGGTTTTTCTCCTAACCGCGGGGCTGCATGACGACATCGATGAGGACAGGCTGGCCGGCCTTGACAGCGGCGACACCCTTCGTCAGCGCTGCGGCGAGATCGTTGGGATCGGTGATCGGGCCGATACCGACCGCGCCATAGCCCTGCGCAACCTTGGCGTAATCGACGTTCGGATCGGTGATCGTCGTGCCGATGACCGCGTTCTCCACGCCGCGATTATGCCGGTTCGCCATACGCTGGATGTGCATGACCTCCTGATGATAGGCGCGGTTGTTCTGGATGATCGCCAGATAAGGGATCTTGTGATGCGCGGCGGTCCACAGCGTGGTGGGCGCCATGTTGAAGTTACCGTCGCCGATCACGGCAATCGGCAGGCGTCCGCCGGCATCGCGATGCGCCAGAGCGGCGCCGAGCGCGGCAACGGGCTCGTAGCCGACACCCGAACCGCCGGACGAACCGATGTACTGGTAGTGCTTCTCCATCGGCCACAGGCGATGCTGCCAATTGCCCACGTACGCGTTGGGCGTCAGGAAGGCCCAATCGTCGTTCTTCACGACATTCCACAATTCCGCGAACAGGCGGGCGCCGCTGATCGGCGTCGAGTCGTAGGAGATCGCCGCATCGGCGCGGGCACGATCCGCGATGCCCTTGTAGGCCTCGCGCAGCTTCTGCCCACGGGCCTCGAAGGCCGATTGACGAGCGCCCGACTCTTTCAGCACAGCCTCGATCAGGAAGGGCAGCGTGGCTTCCGCGTCGGCTGTAATCGAAATATCGGCTGCACTGTAGCGCTGGAAGTCCTGGTAGTTCGCGCGCACCATCAGATCGTGTGTCGAGATGCTGATGACCTTAGTGTCGGCCTTTGCCTTGCGGCGTGAGGTCCGCTCCATCTGGTCGGTCACGCGATTGAGCTGACCGTAGAGATCGACGGGTTC